>CAYMTH010000178.1:4307-6008 GCA_964393235.1 uncultured Solibacteraceae bacterium
CGGCAACGTATACCCATGTAAACACAAGCCTTATCGACTCCCTTCCGCCTGCGGCGTTTTCCCGGGCTAAGGTGTTTTTTGTGTCCGGAACAGGGAAGACCCACCTAGCTTCCCCGCCCCGATTGGCGCACCATGATTGCAGGACTCATCCAGGTCAATGCGAGGAATCACCCATACCTTTCTGGGAATGTCGGTCGTGGCGGTCAGCCGCCCCATGCGCAACCTGCTCAACACGGTCCAGTTGATCGCTCCGTCGACGGCGACGGTGCTGATCGAGGGCGAAAGCGGCGCCGGAAAAGAAGTGATCGCCCGCGGTCTTCACTGCTGCTCCCACCGCGCTTCCGGCCCCTGGGTCAACCTGAGTTGCGCCGCGCTGCCCGACTCCCTGCTCGAAGCCGAACTGTTCGGCTACGACGAACATAACGTGCCCGAGGGCGAGTATCACCGCCCGGGCATGCTCGAACTTGCCAACGGCGGTACGCTGTTTCTCGACGAAATCGGCGACCTCGAAATGCGCGTCCAGGCCAAGCTCCTGCGCGTCCTCGACGGCTTCCCCTACTTTCGCCTCGGCGGCAGCCGCCCCATCCATTCCAAGGTCCGCCTGGTGGCCGCCACCAACCAGGACCTTGAGGCCGCCGTCGCCGCCGGCCGCTTCCGCGCCGACCTGTTCCACCGCCTCACGCAGTTCCGCGTCGTCGTCCCCCCGCTCCGCGAACGGGTCGAGGACATCGTCCCGCTGGCCGAATTTTTCCTCGAATCGGTTCGCGAAGGCATGGAGATCACCGACGACGCCAAACGCACGCTCGAGTCCTACCACTGGCCCGGCAACATCCGCGAGCTGCAAAACGTAATGAACATGTGCGCCGTCACCGCGCGCGGCCCCATCGTCCGGACGCTCGACCTGCCCGAACGGCTCCAGGAACACTACGCCGCCCTGCCCGAAGCCGACAGCGACCTCAAGCGCCTCTTCCACTCGGTGCACACCGACGCCAACGGCAGCCCGCAAGGCGCCATGCTCCAGGACATGGAAAAGAGGCTCATCCTGCAGGTCCTCAGCCACACCGGCGGCCACCAGGAACGCGCCGCCAACCTCCTCGGCATCTCCCGCCGCACCTTGAGCCGAAAACTGAAACAATACGACGCCGAGAGCCGCGGAACCACCGCCGAGGCCGAGGCCGGACTGGAGTTCGCATGACCGACCAGGATCCCAAGCCGCTTCCCCCTTCCGCCGCCAGCGCACTCGAGGCCGATGACCGCCGCAGCGAACCGCGCTTCCAGGCCTCGGGCGAAGTCACCCTCCGCCTCCCCACCCCCAGCCAGGTCGCCATCCCCGGCCACATCGTCGATATCAGCCAGCACGGCATGCGCATCGAGCACATGTACCCCGCTCTCTCCTCCGGCTCGGTCCTTGAGGTCGAGTACAACGGCGAAACCCGAACTGCCCGCAACGTCTGGAACCGCATCAAGGACGACGGCGTCGAATCCGGCTTCTACCTGCTCTAGATCTTCTCGAACTCGAAGGTCATCACCTTCCCGCGCACCACGAAGCACAGATAGTGCTCCCAGAACAGCCGGAACCGCGGCCAGGCGTTCACCAGCGCCTCAAACCCCAGATACCGCCACAGCGCCAGCAGCCGCACCCGGATCTTCACCTCGCGGAACCGGACCGCGGAGTAGTACCCGTAGCCGGCATTGTCGTCG
>CAYMTH010000178.1:6018-8631 GCA_964393235.1 uncultured Solibacteraceae bacterium
ACCGGAACGAATACGTGTTCAGGTGCCAGCGGTGTGACGGATCGCACCAGGAACTGAAGTCGGTGTAGTGCGGTGTCTCGAGCACAACCCGCCCGCCGGGACGCAGAATCCGGTGGATCTCCTCCATCGTCCGCAACACGTCCCCGACGTGCTCGATCACGTGGATCAGCCGCACCTGGTCAAACGAACCACTCTCGACCGGCCACGGAAACTGGTCTAAATCCCAGACAATATCCGCCGCCGTACCCGGCAACCGGTCGATCCCGACCGCCCCCGGATACTTCTTCACGCCGCAGCCGACGTCGAGTATCTTTTCTGCCACTCGGACTAGTGTAACCCGCCGGCCTTACTGGCCCGACGAGCCCGATCCGCCGCCCCGCGCCGTGCCAACATCGGCGCCGCGCGCCGGAGGCGCCGCCGCCGGTGCCGTCGCCGCCGGAGAGCCGCCACCCCCCGAGCCGGTGGGCACCGACACGCCCGCCGAACGCGACTGGGTCGTGTAGTAGCCGTTATCCGAATTCCAGCTCCGGCCGTTATTCATCCCGCCGCCCCCGTTGAAGGCGTTCACCGGAGCCGACGGCTGCTCGTAGCGCTCGAAATAGCGGTAGATCTGCCCGGGGCTGAAGTACATGAAGCCGAACGGGCTGCGGTACATTCCGGTGCCCGGGATGTAGGTCATCATGCCGTAGAAGGCGTTGTAATACCAGCCGCCGTACATCGGGTACTGCGAGCCGTCGTAGATCCCGCGCGTCGAGTTCGCCGATGCGATGTTCGCCATCGCGATGTACTCGTCGCGCCGAAGGTCCATTCCCGGCCGTCTTTCAGGATGCGCGGCGTCCCGCCGGCCATCACCTGCGCCTCGCCCCGGTAGACGCGGATCCCTTTCGCGGCGTCCACCCGCACCAGGCACATCTTCGTGAAGGTGACCGCGGCGTCATTCACCAGCACCGTCAGCGGCGAGTCCTTCACCCCTTCGGTGACCTCGATCAGCACCGCGCCATCTTTCACTTCCACGCGCGTATCGGCGAGCTTGGAGGAAACCAGCCCGACCTGCGCATTCTCCCCCATCCGCAAGAACGAACCCGGGCTCAGCAGCACCTCGGCCCGGCCATCGGCCGTCGCCAGCACGTCGCCGTCCTTCATCGACGTGAACCGTCCGCCCACGCGCGCCTGCACCGCTTTGCTGACTTTGTCGGAGGTCAACGTCACGTCGCCCTCAATATAGTGGATAACGCCGGCCTTGGCGGAAATCACCGCCTGCCCGTACGTTGCCGTCGCGGCAAGTACAACCTGAGTCAAAATCAGAAATTTGCGCATAGGTTCCCTCTTTCCGGTTGGACGTTGCCCCAATATTACGGTTTCATGAATCCGAAACGCAAGTTCTGTAACACAATTTCTGCCGAATCGGGACTACACTGAGGGTAGCAGGTATCCGGCGATGACCACCCCTTCGGCATCCCGCCCGTCTCTGTTCGGCTCGGACTAGCGCCGCCTATACCATCTATCGGCGCCAACCCCGACACCTTTATCCAGGAAAAGTCCGACCAGCTGCAAGGAGGTACCCGCCATGCTGCCCGTCATCCAAACGGCGCTCCCCGGCCCCAACGCCGCCGCCCTCATCGCGCGCGACCACGCCGTCCTCTCCCCGTCCTACACCCGCGACTACCCGCTCGTCGTCGCCTCCGCCTCCGGGGCCCTCGTCACCGACGTCGACGGCAACCGTTTTCTCGACATGAACGCCGGCATCGCCGTCGTCGCCACCGGCCACTGCCACCCGCGCGTCGTCGCCGCCATCCGCCGCCAGGCTGAAAAGCTCATCCACATGAGCGGCACGGATTTCTATTACGAGAACATGGTGGACCTCGCCGAACGCCTCGCCCGCCTCGCACCCGGCCCCGCGCCCAAGCGCGTTTTCTTCGCCAACTCCGGCGCCGAGGCCATCGAGGCGGCCATGAAGCTCGCCAAATTCGCCACCGGACGGTCCCGCTTCCTCGCCTTCCTCGGCGCCTTTCATGGCCGCACCCAGGGCGCGCTGTCTCTGACGGCGTCAAAAGCGGTGCAGAAGCGCGGCTTCGGCCCGCTCGTCCCGGGCGTCACGCACATCCCCTACGCCAACTGTTACCGCTGCGCCTACGGCAAGACGCCGGATACCTGTCACGTCGAATGCGTCCGCGTACTGGAGGAGGAGGTGTTCCGGACCATCGCGCCGCCGAACGAGGTGGCCGCCATCGTCGTCGAGCCGGTGCAGGGCGAAGGCGGCTACGTCATCCCGCCCGCCAAGTTCTTCGCCGAGCTGACCGCGACCGCCCGTCGCCACGGCATCTTATTAATAGCGGACGAAGTGCAATCCGGCATGGGCCGCACCGGCCGTCTGTTTGCCAGCGAGCACTTCGGCTTCGAGCCCGACATTCTCGCGCTGGCGAAGGGGATCGCGAGCGGCCTCCCGCTCGGCGCGACGCTCGCGAGGGCGGAGCTGATGAGCTGGCCGCCCGGCGCGCATGCATCGACCTTTGGGGGCAACCCCGTAGCGATCGCGGCGGCGCTGACAACGCTCGAGCTACTCGAGGAGGAGTTGGTGGATCACGCCGCCCGGCTCGGCGCGCGGATGTTGGA
>CAYMTH010000179.1:0-6442 GCA_964393235.1 uncultured Solibacteraceae bacterium
CACGGTGACGCTGCTGGGGCAGCAGACGATGGCGTGCGCCAACGGGATGTGGGTGCGGGCGGCGCAGCGGAGCAACTATATCCTGCTGACCACCAGCCTGAACGAGATCGGGTTTGTGTCCGATTCGACGCACGGGACGGGGCAGCCGGGTTTCGGGGCGCACTCGACGCCGTCGGGGAACGGGATTACGCCGGGCAAGATCGGGCCGGTGGACGCGGCGGCGCCGATCGCGTTTTACGCCACGAACGTGCGGTCGACTGCGTACGACAACCGGGTGGACCTGGAGTGGCCCGGGGTGACCGATGACGCCAACGGCACCGGGGTGCTGATGTACCAGGTGTACCGGGGCGGGACGTACATGGGCAATTTCCGGACGCCGAACTACACGGACACGACGGTGGCGGCGAATACGAGCTATACGTACACGATCATCGCGCTGGATTACCATCACTCGGGAGCGTCGGTGAACGTGACGGTGGCGGTGCCGCCGGCGGGGACGAAGGACAACCGGAAGCTGGGCGTGCGGCCGTTGGGGACTTACTGGGGCGCTTCGCCGGAGAATATCGATCTGCAGAGCGGGAATCTGTCGTTCTCCGTGCCGGCGTTCACGGCGCAGGGTCGGGGCGGGACGTCGGTGCCGTTCCGGTTTTCGTATAACTCGCAGAACTGGCGGTACGACAGCTCGGGGGTGTGGAAGATGGGGACCGATGTCGGATACGGGTGGGGGTGGAAGCTGCTGGCGGGGTCGTTGACGCCGGTCTATTCGGACTGGTTCACGGTGCACCACTATAAGTTCACGGACGCGACGGGGGCGGAGTACCGGCTGGACAGCGCGGCGGGGGGAATCTGGACGTCGTCGGAGGGGATTTTCCTGGAGTACGACGCGGCGGCGGGGCGGCTGTATTTTCCGAACGGGATGTACTGGGAGTTCGGGTGCACGGCGAACGGGATCGAGGACGACGCGGGGACGATGTATCCGACGCGGTTCGTGGACCGGAACGGGAACGAGATCAAGGTACGGTATCAGGCGGGGGTGTATTATAGCGGGGCGAACAGCAGCGGGCGGATTTCGGAGGTGGAGGACGTGCGGGCGGCGGCGGTGGCGGGCGGCGGGTACCGGACTTACGTGTTTACTTACACGACGGACGCGCGCCCGCATTTGACGCAGATCGGGAGCGAGATCGGGGACGGGTATTTTCTGACGACCAATTACACGAACAACGTGACGCTGTATCATCCTTACTACACGAACGCGGGATACGGTGGGGTGACGCGGTTGAACTCGGTTTCGTTGACAACGGGCGGGCCGCAGGGGTTCAGCATGGAGTACGGGGACGGGATGGAGCTGACGAAGGCGACGCTGCCATATGGGGGTACGCTGGAGTGGGTTTATGGGACGAAGGCGCTGAATAACGGGCGGTCGCTGCGGGAGGTGACGCAGCGGAAGCTGAATACGAAAGACGGGGCGGGGACGCGGACTTACACGATCGCGCGGGACGACGCGGGGGATGCGAGCCGGTATGTGCACTGGTATGCGCAGGTGGCGGATGCGTCGGGGGTATCGGACAAGGTTTATTACTTTCACACGGCGGCGGATTACCGGCTGGGGCTGATGAGCTCGCTGGTGGAGCGGAAGACGTCGGCGCCGGCGGCGGATCTGCGGATGACGGAGATGACGTGGGCGCAGGTGGGGAGCGTGCCGTATATCGCGGCGACGGTGGAGACGATGGACCCGGGGACGGGGTCGGTGAAGAAGTCGAAGATGGAGCAGGAGATCGACTCGCACGGGAACGTGAAGTGGAAGAAGGTTTATCCTTATTACACGAGCACGCCGGGGACGGTGCTGAACCACTTCCGGTATAACTACGTGACGGACACGAATTACACGAACCGGCGGATCTGGAATCTGCTGGCGTCGACGACGCTGGAGCGGAACGCGAGCGGGACGCAGGTTACGCTGGCGCAGCAGTACTATGACCAGACGGCGGTGAACAATCTGCCGCCGGGGACGACGGCGCGGCAGCACGACACGGCGAACTACGGGACGGGATTTGCGTACCGGGGGAACGTGACGACGGCGACGAGTTTCGGGCGGACGACGAATATCGCTTATAACGTGCTGGGGCTGGCGTTGACGAGCGACGACGGGAACGGGCATACGCGGTCGCAGACGCCGGACGCGACGCGGAACTTCGCGGTGCCGTCGGCGGTGACGACGGGGACGTTTTCGACCTCGTTCAGTTATAACGGCTATCTGGCGCCGACATCGGTGACGGGATCTAACTCGGAGCAGACGAGTTATACGTATGACGGTAATGCGCGGCCTTCGACGGTGACGCTGCCGAACGGGGATTCGGCGACGATGACGTATTCGACGACGGTGGACGCGACGGAGCAGAAGCACTGGAAAAAGTCGGTGAGCGGGACGAAGTGGACGAAGACGTTCGTGGATGGGTTGGGGCGGGTGGTGAAGGCGGTGAGCGGGTACACGTCGGCGGGGACGGACACGGTGGTGTCGACGGTGGAGACGCAGTATGCGCCGTGCGCGTGCACGCCGGTGGGGAAGGTGTGGAAGACATCGCTACCGTATGCGCCGGGCGGGACGGTGCGGTGGACGGAGCATGTTTACGATGCGCTGGGGAGAACGGTGAGCGTGAAGCAGCCGAACAACCGGGGGACGACGGGGTATGCGTATGCTGGGAACGTGGTGACGGTGACGGATCCGGCGGGGAAGTGGAAGCAGTTCGAGAACGACGTGGAGGGGCACCTGGTGAAGGTGACGGAGCCGAATGTGAGTTCGGATCCGCTGCCCTCGGAGCCGACGTGGACGACGACGTATACGTATTCGGACCTGGGGCAGTTGTTGACGGTAAACATGACGCGGGACGGGGTGACGCAGACGCGGACTTGGACGTATCATAGCGTCAAGCGCGAGAGGCTGACGTCGGTGACGCATCCGGAGAGCGGGACTACTTCCTTTACGTATAACAACGACGGGACGCTGGCCGAGAAGACGGATCAGCGGGGGCAGAAGCTGGTGTACGAGTATTTTCCGGATTCGAACGGGCGACTGAAACTGGTGAAGCGGTTGGCGGTGGGCGGGACGGAGGATACGTGCCAGCGGGTGACGTATCACTATGACTCGCAATCGTTCGATGCTTCGTTTACGCAGAATGCGAACGGGCGGGTGGCGGCGGTGGAGACGGGATGCCTCGCGGTGGGGGCGGGGAAGCTGATCGAGATGTATTCGTATACGCCGGCGGGTGCGGTGACGAAGAAGCGCCTGCGAGTGCAGCGGGGGGCGGGGACGGCGGATAAGGATTTTGTGTATGGGTACGGGGCGGACGGGAAACTGGCGACGGTGCTGTATCCGGGGTCGAGCGTGCCGTTTACTTATACGTACGACTTGATGGACCGGCCGACGAAGATGACGGGGCCGTCGACTTACAATCCGACGTCGGCGGTGGACCATGCGAAGGACGTGGTGTACGGGGCGGCGGGGCAGGTGACGTCGATGAAGTATCTGCAGTGGGAGGATTCCTCGACGCGGTATTACTTTACCGAGACGAAGACTTATGATGAACTGTTTCAGTTGACGCGGCAGACGACGACGGGGACGTCGGGGGTGGCGGCGGATATCGGGTATGAGTTTGCGTCGACGACGAATAATGGGCGGATCGTGTCGCGGACGAATTATCAGCGGGGCGTGGTGGATGGGGAGAAAGTCAGCTACCTCTACGACGCGCTGAATCGGTTGGTGGAGGCGAAGGGAACGACGAAGAATTCGGGCGGGACGACGGTGAATACGTGGGGGCAGGACTTCGGGTATGACGGATTCGGGAACCTGTTGAGCCAGGCGCCGAAGAGCGGGTATCCGGATGCTTCGCCGAATGTTTTGTTGACGGTGAATGCGGCGAATAACCGGATCAGTTCGACGAACTGGGTCTATGACGGGAATGGGAATACGACGCGGATGCCGGTGGTGGGTGGCGGGTATGCGGATTTGGCTTACGATGTCGATAACCGGTTGCGGACGTGGACGAATGCGGGGAATGTCGAGGAGTACGGGTATCTGGCGGATAACAAGCGGGTGTGGAAGAAGACGCCGGCGGGGGCGGAGACTTATTACCTGTATGGCGTGGGCGGGCAGCGGTTGATGACGTGCAGTATCGTGGCTTCGCCGTTCTCGCTGATTTGTTCGATGACGCACGTGTACTTTGGGGGGAAGCTGATCCGTGCGGACGGGGATCCGGTGGTGCATGACCGGTTGGGGAGCGTGGTGGCGCGGGGGAATGCGTATGGCTCCGGGGTGGTGACGAAGCGGGATCATTTTCCGTATGGGGACGAGATTGGCGGGGCGACTAGCGGGAACGTGGATAAGTTCGGAACGTATACGCGGGATGCGACGACGGGGTTGGATTATGCGGACCAGCGATATTATGCTGGGACGCTTTCCGGGCGGTTTTTGACGGCGGATCCGTATGAGGCTAGTGGTGGGGCGAGTGAGCCTTCGTCCTGGAATCGGTATCCTTATGTGGGTGGGGATCCGGTGAACTATTTGGATCCGAAAGGGCTTCAGTCGTGCGCCGCGACTTTCTGCGTTGAAGGTACTGGGGTCATGCCCACTTCGGAGCCGGGCTTGCCGGGTTCGCGTGCAGCCAATGGCGGTAGCGGCGACGCAGCTGCGGTTCCGGAGTTGGGGGACGGGGAGCGGGGCGGCGGGGGCGGGAGCGCTAGTGCCGAAATTAGTCAGGAGTGGGCGTCGACATTGAATACGTTGCAGGATATTACAAGGACCGCAATTGCAAAAGTTTCGGACACGTCCAACGCTGAATGTCAGAACGCGTTGAGTGAGTTCGGTGTGAGTGGTCCCCAGCTAGGCCTCACACTTAGCAGCACAAGGTATATTGATATCACAACAGATTATCGGCAAGTGAAGGAACTGTACGCTGCGAGTGCATACGCCGGCAAAGTAGGTGATATCGGCGAGATCTCTGTTCGGCAGCTATACTACTCACGTGCGAATGTGAGTCCAATCAACGCGATTTCGAGTCTGAATTCCGCAAACAGTGCTCAAGGAGCAACTGTAGCAATCGATCCTGGATTTGTAAGCGGCACACGTTCTAACTCAGTGGCTGCGACATTGATTCACGAGGCAATTCACACCTCCACAAACTTAACTGACCCCGATTTTGACGGAATTCTGGATCGGATAGCTCCTGGATTCCGCGGTTCCGTTTCGTCGACCAAGAATCCGATGACGGAGTTCATTTATCAAAAGTGCTTTGTTCGACGGGGGCGACGGTAATGAGGTGGAAGAAGGCCTGGCTTGTATTTGTCTTGTTTATTGGATGGCATACATTCGCTCAGGGCGCAAATCCGAGGAATGAGGGGAAAACGTGTTTGGTAGTTACTGACACGCACAATCGCAAATTTGAGGAAAAGGATCTTCGCCTGGATGTGTTTAGAGTGTCTGGTAACACGGTTGACGCAATCGGTCGGCGATTATGCTTTGGCGGGATTGTTGGTTCAACGTATATCGTGAAAGTGTCAGCCGCGGGGCATAAGCCTGTTCATGTAGTCATTGAGATAGATGAACAAAGCCGTACGCGAGTAGTAGCTCTATCTCTCGGTGTTGTGGAGAGTCGGGCTGTCAGTGTAAAGGGAAGGGTGAATTGTTCGAGCGCGCACTGTTTGGTGAAATTGATTCAGATAGACGGAGAATATGTCTACACGATTGATGCTACACGAAAAGACAAAGTGGAATTCGAATCTGTTTATTCGGGTAAATATGTGATTGGCCTCCAGCGTGAGGCGAGTATAGTCTGTGTTCTGCCGATCACGGTAAAAGCCTGGGAGGTCGATGCGGTAGAAGTGGATTTGGGAAAGTGCTTAACTGCAGGAAAGTAGCCTTATTTGGCGAGAGATGCTTAAACCGAGCAGTTGGCTGGAGCAGGGGAGACTGGAAGAGCTAGGTAGTCCAGTGGTCGGGGAGTGGCGAAGAGCAGCTGGGTTCGCTGGTGGAGCGGAAGACCTCACCGACGCCGACGGAGGATCTGCGGATGACGGAGATGACGTGGGCGCAGGTGGGGAGCGTGCCGTATATCGCGGCGACGGTGGAGACGATGGACCCGGGGACGGGGTCGGTGAAGAAGTCGAAGATGGAGCAGGAGATCGACTCGCACGGGAACGTGAAGTGGAAGAAGGTTTATCTTGGGCCGTAACGCCGAAAGTCGGACTATTGGGCCGTCAGTCGCGTGGGCGGGCCGAGGATCGAGTGCTACCACGGCCGGTTTTCGATCCGTGCGGATTGGGGGGAGTGAGTTTGGGCATGACGGCGAAAGTCGCCGGCGGCGGGGAAGCGGGGAGGGGGCCGGTGGATAGGGGCGGATGTATTTTGTGTTCTACTGGACGCAAGCTTGGGTCATGATTTCTGTTCGGA
>CAYMTH010000179.1:6452-8629 GCA_964393235.1 uncultured Solibacteraceae bacterium
ATATGCAGTGCCTGCGGAGGAGCTGGAAAATGCTATCGTTGCGATGGGACAGGCACGCATACCAGTCTGTGTTCCGCCGAATGGGCGTGCCCTGCCTGCGGAGGAGCCGGAATATGTAGTTCCTGTGGCGGCGCCGGCACCGTACATATGGCCGTGGTGGTTGATGTCCTGTGGCGGTGGCTGGTGGATTTTGCGAGTAAGTGGCGAAAATCCTAGTTGTCGTCGCGACTCTGCTCTCTTGCCGCAGGCGCCGAAGGGACACTGCCGGTCGGGGACGGACACGGTGGTGGCAAGGGTGGAAATGCTGGATGCGCAGTTTTGAACGGTGGAATGTCCGCAGCCTGTTTGCGATGCGATGGGAAAGAGCAGTTGGCGTGATGGGGGCGAACAGCCGGGGCGGCGCGGCGGTGTGGGGCAGGTCAGCGTCTGGACGGCCTTCACCGGACGCTGACTTTCATTGCCCATTTGCGTGTGGTAACTTCTAAGCACGATGGGCATGGTCAGGGCGGTCCTGAATGTTGTTGCGCTGTGTCTGTCAGTGGCTAGCGTCTTGGCCCAGGTTCCGCAGTTCCGGACGGAGTCTGTTGTGAATTCGGCCTCGTATAGTCAGCCCCTCACGGGCGGGTCGCTTGTGTCTGTGTTTGGCACGTCACTGGCCTCGGTTACGCTGGCGGCGACGGGCGTTCCGGTTCCGACGCAGCTGGGCAATGTCAGGGTTCTGGTGAATCAGATTCCGGCACCAATTCTTTATGTGTCGCCCACGCAGGTGAACTTTCAGCTTCCTTATGGGCTTACGCCCGGCGTTGCCGCCATTCAAGTGGCCAACGGGAACGCCACGAGCGCGAGCGTACAGGTTCCCATCAGCCGGGCCGCGCCGGGCGTCTATACGTTATCCGGCGGGCGGTGCGGACCCGCCGCCGCTGTCGTACACGACCCCAAGGGCAACATCTTCGTCAACAGCGAACAGCGCTCCGCTTCGCCCGGCGATGTGGTGGCCGTCTTCGGCACCGGGTTTGGCCCACCCTTCTTCGAGCCGCCCGCCCCCGGAACGCCGGCGCCGGACAGCCCGTTGCTTCTGCATAGCATCAATCCAAGTGTCGTTCTGGGCGAGGGCGATCAGATGACCGGGGTTGCGCTGCCGGAGTTTCGCGGGCTGGCGCCCGGGCTGGTGGGGGTGGATCAGATCAACTTCCGGCTCCCCGAGAACACGCCGCCGGGGTGCCGGGTGCCGTTGCGGATCGCCTCGACGTACTTCCACACCCAGGCCACGTATCTGGCCGTCCGATCGGGCGGCGGGGTCTGCGTGCCGTCGCCGCTGGTACAGCTCGGCGAAGTGCGGTGGACCTCGAAATCCGTCAGCGGACCCGAGCCGGGCCAGGCGCGGAAGGAGGAGTGGTTCAGCGCCTCGTTCTCGGAAGGGGAATCGGCCAGCCTGGCGCGGGCCCGGTATCCGGCGCCAGGCTTTCGTTCGGCCGCGAGCGAGCGAACGCAGCCCGCGTGCGGCGGGTATACGGGCAGCAACCTCGACGCTGGACGTCTCTCCCTCGATACCGCGCGCGGGTCCTTTGCCGTCGAGGCGGAACGGACCGTCTGGGGCGAGTATCGCTATCGCCAGGAGCTGCCGGCGGGCGCGATCGGCGAGAGTGTGCTGCGCGCCCGCGCGCAAGGGGCCGGGCCGGTCGGGCCGTTTGCTTCCGAAGTGCGTCCGGCCGCGCCGATCCGGATTCTGACGGATCTCAGCCCGGGGCGGGTCTTCCGGAATCACGAGCCGCTCACGATTTCGTGGTCGGGTGGTTCGAAAGATGTCGTCGTTGCGATTCGCGTGGTGTCCTTTTCCTTCCCTGGCGGGGAGCGGGCGGAGACGGGCCTGGAGACCCTTGAACCGGGCGATAGCGGCAGCGCCACCATCCTCCCGATGAGCCTTCTGCCGAACGGGCCGCCGGTGTTGCCGATACCGGCGGGAGCGGGCGTGGTGGTTACCATCAAGGTGCTGCCGGCGGTGCCGGCGACCATCCGGCCGGATGGCATTAGCCTAGGTGTGCAGGAGATCCATGAGCAGATCTGGGAATTTCATGGGCTTACGATCGGGTGACGGCGGCGTTGGCGCGGTGGTGTTGGGTGCGGTGCTGGGCGCGGTCTGCGCCGCGGTGTATGTGGAGGGGGCGTCGCTGGCGATT
>CAYMTH010000180.1:0-8628 GCA_964393235.1 uncultured Solibacteraceae bacterium
CGTGCTGGCGTAGCTGGACCGGTTCGAGGCGGGGCGCTGGGACGTGGCGGTGGGCGTGGTGGGCGGGCGGCGGTGGGCGGCGCGGCACTGGGCGGAGGTGGTGTGGGTGGACCTGGATTACACGGAACTGGCGGCGGCGGGGGCGCGTTTTCTATTGGGGACGCAGGGCGGCGCGACGCCGCAGGTGACGCCGCGGTACGAGCAATGGGTGCCGCGGAAACCGGCGGGCAGCGCCGGGGAGGGAGAGGTATGGAAGAGATCATCGCTCGGTTGAAGGAGACGGGGGAGGCGCTCGCGGCCGAGGGGGCGAATTGGACGGACGCGCAGTGGGAGTGGCGGCCGGAGGATGGGGCGTGGAGCGCGCGGGAGATCGTGGAGCACCTGATCCTGGTGGAGCGGAGCCTGCAGGTGGCGCTGCGGAAGATCCTGAGCGAACCGGCGCGGGAGCGGACGGCGGCGTTGACGGACGACGAGGTCTGGCGGCGGTTGACGTCGAACGAACGAAAGGTGGAGGCGCCTGAGCGGGTGCGGCCGGCCGGGGAGTGGGGGAACCGGGAGGAGGCGCTGGCGGAGTTCGCGCGGCGGCGGGCGGCGACGGTGGAATACGCCCGGACGGCGGAAGTGCCGTGGCGGGAGCGGTGGCTGCGGATTCCGGTGGGGGAGTTGGACGGGGCGCAGATTCTGCTTATGCTGTCGGGCCACCTGCTGCGTCATCTGGAACAGATGCGGGCACTGCGGGGGCGGGCAGGGTTTCCGGCGTAGGGCGCCAGCCTTCCCAGCGGGCGATGCCCGTGGGGCCGGCGCAGTTGGCGAGGACGTTTACGCCGGTGCGGACGGGGTCGATGGCGGCGTCGACGCCGAGGAGGGCGGCGAGGCCTTCGAGGGGGAGTCCGTAGGCGGGGAAGAGGCTGGCGAGGATGACGAAGTTGGCGCGGGGGATGCCGGCGACGCCTTTGCTGGTGAGTTTGAGCGTCAGCAGGATGAGGGCCTGCTGCGAGAGCGTGAGCGGGACGTTGGCGGCCTGGGCGACGAAGAGGGTGGCCATGGCGAGATGGATGGTGGAGCCGCAGAGGTGGAAGCTGAGGCCGAGCGGGAGGGTGAGGCCGACGAGCCGTTCCGGCAGGCCGAAGGCGGTGAGGCGGGCCATGGCGGAGGGGAGCGCGGCGGCGCTCGACGTGGTGCCGAAGGCGATCAGGAACGGTTCGCGGGCGTGGCGCCAGAAGTGGCTTAACGGGACCCGGAGGACAAGCAGCGGCGCAAGGACTCCGAGGACGAGGAAGAGCGCCTGGGCGGTCCAAGCGGCGCCAACGAAGCGGCCGAGGCCGACGAGGACATCGACGCCGCTTTTCCCGACGGCGGCGGCCATGGCGGCGGCGACGCCGATCGCGGCAACGCTCATCACATAGCGGGTGTACTGGAAGGCGACCGCGGACACCGATTCGCAGAAGCGCACAAACGGCGCGGCCTTTGCGCCGATCGCCGCGCAGGCGACGCCGAGCGCGATCGAGTAGAGCACGATCTGCAGCACGTCGCCGCGCGCCATGGCGGCGAAGACGCTGTCGGGGAACATATTCTCGACGACGCGGCCGAAGGCGGGCGGGGCGGCGGGCGCGGCCGTGCCGGCGAGGCCGACGCCGGCGCCGGGCTGGAGCCAGGCGGTGATGCCCCAGCCGAGCAGAAGCGCGACGGTGGTCGAGACCTCAAACCAGACGAGCGATTTCCACCCGAGGCGGCCGAGATCGGCGAGCTGACCGCCGCGGCCAAACGAGGCGATCAACGTGGCGGCGAGGACGGGCGCGATCACCGACTGGATGAGGCGGAGAAACGAGCGCGCCACCGGGTCGGCCCACGCGGCCACGCCGGGGACGAGCCATCCCGCGACCGCGCCGGCGGCCATGGCTCCGAGCAGGAGAAAAGTCACCCGACCAGTGTATTAGGCCATGCGGCGGATGAGGCGCGCGGGGAGCGTGATGATCGAGGCCACCAGTTCGAGGACGCCGCCCACGGCGATTCCGACGATGCGGAACGGCAGTAGCAGCAGCCATACGATCGGGTAGGCGATCAACGCCAACAGCGCCAGCGGCCAACACAGAAACAGCAGGATGCACCACAGGATGAATTTGATCATGGCGTTCATCTGGAAATACGCAGCCGGACGGGGGCGTGTTCCCGTTAGAATGTCCAAATGCGAAATACCGCGCTGCTAGTGGCCGTGAGTGCGGCGATCGTGTGGGCGCAGCCCAAGGCCGGCGATTGGACGCCGGAGCGGGCGCGGCGCGTGGCGGCGGCCGTCGAGGCGGAGCGCGCGCGGCAGGGTGTGGTCGGCCTGACGGCGGCGATCGCGGTGAACGGTAAGACGCGGTGGGTGGAGGCGTCCGGGAAGGCGGATCTCGAAAACGACGTGCCGGCGCGGCCACAGACGGTGTTCCGCACCGGATCGCTGGCGAAGCCGATGACGGCGGTGGCGGCGTTGCAGTTGTGGGAACGCGGGCGGCTGGACCTCGACGCGCCGGTGCAGCGCTACGTGCCGTCGTTCCCGGAAAAGCCGTGGGCGGTCACCGTGCGCCAGTTGCTGGGCCACCTGAGCGGCATCCGGCACTACCGGGGCGAAGAACTCGACAGCGTGCGGCACTATACGAACCTGCTGGACCCGCTGAAAATCTTCGCCGGCGACGCGCTGGCGCATGCGCCGCGGTCGAAGTATCTGTACTCCTCCTACGGCTACAATCTGGCCGGGGCGGCGGTGGAGGCGGCGGCGGGCGAGCCGTTTCTCGCGTATCTGCGGGAGAACATCCTGCAGCCGGCGAAGATGGAGGCGACGCGCGACGACAACGCCTACGAGATCGTGCCGCACCGCACGCGGTGGTACTCGCGGACGAAGGACGGGCGCATCGTCAACGCGCACCTGGCCGATACGTCGAACAAGATCCCGGGCGGCGGGCTGTTGACCACGGCCGAGGACCTGCTGCGGTTCGCGGCGGCGTGGCAGAGCGAAAAGCTGCTGAAACCGGCGACGATGCGGATGCAGACCGAGAAGCAGAAGATGCTCGACGGAAAGCGGACGGGGTACGGGCTTGGGTGGAATCTCTCGCCGGTGGCGGGGCGCGAGGCGATCAGCCATTCGGGCAGCCAGCAGGGGTGCAAAACGACCCTGGTGATGTATCCGGAGAGTAAGACGACGATTGTCATACTTACTAACTCCGATTACGCGGAGCCGGCGAAGTTCGTGGAGGCGATCCTGAAGGCGATGGAGCCGGCGGCGTCAGGCGCCGGCCGCGTCAACGGCGTCGGCGGCGTGGTAGCTCGAGCGCACAAGCGGCCCTGATTCGACGTGGGCGAAACCCATTTCGTAGCCCGCCTTCTTCAGCTCGGCAAACTCTTCGAGGCCGACGTAGCGGACGATCGGAAGATGCTTCTTCGTCGGCTGCAGATACTGGCCGAGAGTGAGAATATCGACGTTGCTGGCGCGTAAGTCGCGCATCACGCGCAGGACCTCGTCGATCGTCTCGCCGAGGCCGAGCATGAGGCCGGACTTGGTCGGCGTCTCCGGACGCAGGCTCTTGGCGTAGGCGAGCATTTCGAGCGAGCGCGGGTAATCGGCGCCCAGCCGCACCGTGCGGTAAAGCCGCGGCACCGTTTCCGTATTGTGGTTGAGCACTTCCGGGCCGGCGTCCATCACGATCTTCATGGCGTCGTAGTTGCCCTGGAAGTCGGGCACGAGGACCTCGACCTGGCAGCCGGGCACGCGCTCGTGAATGGCGCGGATGGTCATCGCGAACAGTTCCGCGCCGCCGTCCTTGCGGTCGTCGCGGTTGACGCTGGTGATGACGGCGTGGCGCAGGCCCATCAGCGAGACCGCCTCGGCGACGCGGCGCGGCTCGTCCATATCGACCTCGAGCGGGGCCCCCTTCTGCACGGCGCAGAAGCCGCAGCGGCGGGTGCACATGTTGCCGAGGATCATGAACGTGGCGGTGCGGTGGTTCCAGCACTCGCCGATGTTCGGGCAGGCGGCCGATTCGCACACGGTGTGCAGTTTCAGTTCCTGCACCAGCGCCTTCAGGTCGCGGTAGTTCTCTCCTACCGGCGCGGGCGCGCGCAGCCACTTCGGCCGTTCGGGCTTCGATTGGATGGTGACGAGCACACTTCCATTCTACAGACCGGCGGCGGCGAGCCTGGCCTCGATGGTGGAATCGGGGCGGAGGTTGCGGATGCGGAGGTCGACGCCGGCCGCGGCGGCCTGGTCGAGCGCGGCCTGCGGGATGAGGCCGATCAACTCGGTGGCGCGGACGGCGACGCCGCGCTCGGCGGCGAGCTGCTCCACGCGCGGCAGCACGTGGTGCGGCGCGGTGGCCTCATAGTCGGTCAGGTTGAGCGAGACCTGCACGATGCCCTTCGACGGCAGTTCGAGGCCGAGCGCGCGCACGGCCGGAAACCCGCCGTTGGCCTCGCGAATGATGCCGGCGATGTCCTTGGCGACATCGACGTCGTCGGTGTCGAGTTCGATGTTCCAGGCGATCAGAATCTTCCGCGCCCCGACGGCGACGGCGCCGGCGGTAGGGTGCAGTTCGGCCTGGCCGTAATCGGGGAAGCGCGACATGTCGTGCGTCACCGCTTCGCGCAGCTTCTCAAAGCCGATCTGGCGGACGTTCGGCAGCAACCGGCGCGCGGGCACCATTGCCGCCTCGCCGTAAAGATAGACCGGGATCCGGAAACGGTTCCAGATCTCGGCGCCGACGCTGTGCGCGATCCAGCCGCACTCGACCAGCGTCATGTTCCGCCGCGGTACGAACGGCACCACGTCGGCCGCGCCGATCCGTGGATGTACGCCCGACTGGTCATTGAGATCGATCAACTCCGCCGCCCGCCCCACGCTCCGCACCGCGGCCTCGCCGACATGTTCCGGCGCCCCGGCAAACGTGATCACGCAGCGATTGTGGTCCGGATCGCTGTCGATGTCGAGCACCTCGGCGCCGTCGACCTCCCGGATCGACGCCGCGATCCCCTCGATCACCTCCGGGCGCCGGCCCTCGGAATAGTTGGCCGCGCATTCGACGACCCGTGCGGTTCCGCTCATGAGATTAACTTACCAGCCTGTAGCATCTTCGATACGACGTTGACACCCCAATAATCGCCTATTTCGCGGTAGTCGGGAAGATCCAGGATCAGCGCGTCGGCCACCTTCCCCGCCTCGAGCGACCCGCGTTCCCGCCCAACCCCAAGCGTGTGCGCCGCATTGATCGTCCCGGGCCCAATCGCCGTCGCCATGCTGCACGTGCCCCCCGCCCCGCCCGCAAATCCCGTGCCGATCGCCACCGCCACGCCCGCCTCCCACGCCGCGGCTAACCCCGCCATCGCCCCTCCCGCAAACACCACCGGCACCCCCGCGTCGTTCAGCAACTCCAGCTCCGCGGCGGAAAATGCGCCCCCGGCCTCGATCGCCGCCGCCCCGAACGCCAGCGACAACCCGATCCAGTCCCGCGATCCCGTCGCCTCCCCGCGCCTCGCCCACACCGGCGTCTCCAGCCCGTGGATTACCCGCAACTGCGCGACCGGATGCGCCGCCAGTTCAATCCGCAATCCGTCGGCCTGCCCCCGCTCCACCGCACGCCGCACCTTCCCCTCCTCAAAACCCGTCTCAACATCGAGCAGCGTCCGCGTCGCCGGCCCCACCGCCGCCCGCCCGGTAAACGTCTTCAGCCCGCGCGCGTCCACCCGGCACCCCGCCGCCCCCGTGCCGTGCCGCCACGCCAGCCGCAGCGCCCGCTGCAGCCCCCCCAACGCCGCCGGCACCCCCAGCGCCGGATCCACAAACGCCGGCATCACCACGCTGCCGTGCGCCTCATACACCTCCGCCTGCCGCGCCTCGGCCAGATTCTCAATCCGCCGCGCCGGACCCACGGAGACGATCCGCCCCTCGCGGATCAGCATCGACCCGTCGTCGATGACGCCCAACTCCACCTTCCCCGGCCCCCTCCGGGGACCCTCCGCTCCGCGCAACGTCAACAGTTGGCGGGCGCCGCGCACAAGCAGCGGCCGGTTCATTCCATGTGCCTGCCTCACTTGTACCACGATTCCAGGCACACCGAAAATCGTCCGGCAGCGGGTCTCACACTGCCGGACAGCCGGGTCAAGGCCATTCCCCTATGGATGGGTATCGCCGTACGGAAAAACGGGGGCCGCTATTCGCCCGCGGCCCAGATCTGTCGTACCTCGTCGATCGCGTTCTGCCGCGCCTGGGCGTGCGCCGCCTCCGCTTCGAGGAATTGAATCCCGCCAAGGATCCACGCCGCCATCTCCGGCTGCACCAGTCGATAAAACACGTGCCGCCCCTCCCGGCGCTCCGCCACCACCCGGTGCATCCGCAGAACGGACAAATTCTGGCTGGTGCGCGAGTGGCTCACCCCCAAAACCGATTGGAGCGCGTTGACGTCCCGCTCCCCTTCCCGGAGTTCCTCGACAATCCGGACCCGGTCGGGATGGGAGAAAACGCCGAAGAGAGAGGCGAGTTCTTTGGCGATAATATGACGTGCAGGCATGTGGATGTTAATGTATGAAAATATTCATACATTTGGCATGTCCTTGAGTTTATTCGGCATCTGATGGGAAGTCAAGACTCGAAACGGCTTGACAGACATTTTTTCTAATGTTCTAATCACTACATGTTCAGATATTTGCATATCTGAGCAGCCCTAAACAACGTGTCCACCCTATCGACGACATCCCCACTCTCCGCCGCGGGTATCCCCCGCGCCCTCGAGTTTTTGGCTGAGCAGCTTGGCGCCGAACCGGACCGCGAGGTGTTACAGCAATCGTTGCGTCGGCTGCGGAACGAACCGGTTTCGCCGCGGCAACTTCTGATGGAGGCGGCCAGCGACGCCGGATTCCGGTTGACCCCGGTACGGCAGTCGCTCGCCGCCGTCCTCCGCCAGGTGCACCCCGAATATCCCTGGATGGCCCTGCGCGATGGCGAATCCGGCGAGCTCGAAGTCCTCTTCCTGCTCCAGGGCAAGGGCGGCAAGGCGCTCTGCTTCCAGCCGTCGCTGCGGAAACGCACCGAGTGGCTCGCCGAACGCGAGGTCCTCGCCTGGCTGCAGGCCTCGAGCGCGACCATGGAAGTCGAATGGCTCGTGCCTGAACCCGTCGCCCCGCTCGCCGCCCTCCGTTCCCCCTCCCCCGAATCCCCCATCGAACCCTGGCCCCGCCTCAAGGCCCTCCTCGCCGCCGAAAAATCCACCCTCTGGGTTGCCGTCATCTACTCGATCGTCATCGGCCTGCTGTCGCTGGTCGTTCCCGTGGCCGTGCAGTCGCTGGTCAATACGATCGCCTTCGGCTCCGTTCTGCAGCCGCTCGTCTGGCTCACGCTTCTGGTCTTCATCGCGCTCGGCTTTTCGTCGTTCATCAACGCCCTGCGCGCCTACGTCGTCGAAATCCTGCAGCGGTCCATCTTCGCCCGCGTCGGCGCCGACCTCACCTGGCGCCTCCTCCGCGTCCGCCCCGACGCCTTTGACAAGTACCACGGCCCCGAGCTCGTCAACCGCTTCTTCGACGTCGTCACCGTGCAGAAGGCCGCGGCCACCCTGCTCATCGACGGCCTCGGCATCCTCATGCAGACGATCATCGGCCTGATGCTCGTGGCGCTCTACCATCCGCTCCTGCTCGCCTTCGATATCTTCCTGGTCGCCTCGATGCTCTTCATCGTCTTTGTCCTCGGCCGCGGCGCGGTCTACACGGCGATCAAGGAATCCAAGGCGAAGTACGCCTACCAGGCCTGGCTGGAACAGGTGGCTACCCATCTGGTCACCTTTAAATCCGCCGGCGGCATGGAACTGGCCACCGCCAAGTCCGAAGCGCTCATGGAGGACTACCTCCACTACCGCGCCAAGCACTTCAAGATTATGCTGCGCCAGATCACCGGCAGCTTCACCCTGCAGGCCGTCGCCAGTTCGATCCTGCTCGGCATCGGCGGCTGGCTCGTGATCGAGCGCCAGCTGACCCTCGGCCAGTTGATCGCCGCCGAACTCATCGTCACCTTAATGGTCAGCGGCTTCACGAAGTTCGGCAAGCACCTCGAAGTCTTCTACGACCTCTCGGCGGCCGTCGATAAGCTCGGCGGCCTGGTCGACCTCCCGCTCGAACGCCACGGCGGCGAGGCCGTCCTGGCCAATCACGGCCCGGCGGCCGTGCAGTTCTCCGGCCTCGCCATCGGCTACAAGGCCGGCAGCCCGGTGCTCGACATCGGCAACTTCGCCATCCACGCCGGCGACCGCGTCGGCCTCATGGGCCACCACGGCTGCGGCAAGAGCACCCTCGCCGACGCCCTCTTCGGCCTCCGGCAGCCGCTGCACGGCTCCCTGCTCATCGATTCCATCGACTTCCGCAAACTCCCGCTCGAAACCATCCGCGAGCACGTCGCGCTCGTCCGCGGCATCGAGGTCTTCGCCGGCTCGATCCTCGAAAACGTCCGCCTCGGCCGCTCGAACATGGCGCTCACCGACGTCACCGAAGCCCTCAAGCGCGTCGGCATCCTCGACGATATCCTCGCGCTCCCCGAAGGCCTCGACACGCAACTGCACCCCTCGGGCCGCCCGCTGTCGGACTCTCAGGCCAGCCGCCTCATGATCGCCCGCG
>CAYMTH010000181.1:0-8613 GCA_964393235.1 uncultured Solibacteraceae bacterium
CCGCGCGGATGGCTTCAACATCTTCAACCGCACGAACTTCGGTGGTGTGGTCGGCACGATTGGCAACGCCAACTTCGGCCGTCCGACCGGTCCGCAGAACGGCGCGCGTCTGATCACGATGGGTCTGCGTCTCGAGTTCTAATCGAGCGCGGTCTACGAACGAAAACAAAACGGCCGGCCCTTCGCGGGGCCGGCCGTTTTGCGTTTAGCGGCCGAGGTAGACGACGGTGACGGACTTCTTGGCCACCTGGCCGTTGCCGTTGGTGACGGTGACCTCGAAGATGTAATCGCCGGGGCCTTCGGTGAACTGGACGCTGGCGACGGGGGTGTTGAGGTTGAGGAGCACGGCGGACTTGTTGACGTTGCGCCAGGCGAAGGTGAGGGACGTTCCGGAGTCGTCGGTGGTCTTTGAGGCGTCGAGGTCGATCTGCTTGCTGACGGTGTTGGCGGGGGCGGCGATGACGATTTGCGGGCCGGTGGGATTTTCGGGGGGAGCGGGGGGACGCGGGATGACGAGGCGGCCGGCGGCGGACGGGCTGTAGGCGGTGACGCGGCCGGCGATGGTGTGGGTGAGGCCGAGGGCTTCGGCGTTGTTGCCTTCGTTGTGCTTGAAGCCGAACGAGACCATGAACGGGAGGCCGAAGACGTCGCCGAGGACGCCGGAGCCGGAGGCGCCGGAAACGGTGCCGGTGAAGGCGACGGCGGGGAAGGGTTTGGCGGTGACGAAGACCTTTTCGACGTTGAGGGTATAGACGCCGAGGACGGCTCCGGCGAGGGAGGCGTTGAGCGGCGTGGGGAGGGGGGGGCCGGGCTGGACGGTGAAGACGGTGGGGGTCAGCGTGGCGCCGGAGGGGTTATAGATGAGGCGTTCGCGGATCTCAAACGCGCCGGGGGGGAGGAAGAGCGGCGTCGCGGCGAGCGTGGTCTCGGGGGTCAGCGGGCGTTCGAGGACAAGTTCGTTGACGGCCTGGGCGGACAAGGGAAGAATTGCCGCCAGAAGGGCAGGGGCGAGTCGGAACATGGAAAATCTCCTGTCAGGGCAGGTAAGAATTTCCGGTTACCGGGATCACGCCTGCCCGCAGGCAGGAAAGAGCAATTTAGTTGCCGAGGGCCTGGGCGAGGTCGGCGCGGATGTCGGCGGGGTCCTCGATGCCGACGGAGAGGCGGACGAGGGAGTCGCGGATGCCGAGGCGTTCGCGCTGTTTGGGGGACAGGTCGCGGTGGGAGGCCATGGCGGGGTAGAGCATCATGGTGTGGACGTCGCCGAGGGAGGTGGCCTTGACCACCATTTTGAGGCGGTTCATGAAGGCGAAGACCTCTTCGCGGCCGGCGTCCTTGATTTCGAAGCTGATCATGGCGCCGAAGAGGCCGGAGGGGAGGAGGCGCTGGATGACGGCGGCATCGGGGTGGGCGGGGTCGTTGAGGAAGTTGACCTTGACGACGTTGGGGTGCTGGCGCAGGAAGGCGGCGACAGCGACGGCGTTCTGGCACTGGCGTTCCATGCGGAGGGGGAACGTCTTGATGCCGCGCATGGAGAGGTAGGCTTCGAAGGGGCCGAGGGTGGGGCCGTAGGTGCGGGAGAGGGTGCGGAGGGCCTCGTAGTGAGCGTCGTCGGAGACGACGAGGCCGCCGAGGACGTCGCCGTGGCCGGCGAGGTATTTGGTCAGCGAGTGGACGACGAGGTTGGCGCCGAGCTCGAGCGGGCGGACGAGGAGGGGGGTGGCGAAGGTGTTGTCGACGATGAGGGCGGCGCCGGCAGCCTTGGTGAGGCGGGCGATTTCGTCGAGGGGGCCGACGCGGAGGAGCGGATTGGAGATGGTCTCCATGAGGACGGCGCCGGGCTTTTCCTCTTCGATGGCGGCGGCGACTTTGGGGAGGTCGCAGATGTCGACGAAGGTGGTTTCGATGCCGAAGGGCTCCATGACCTTGGCGAGGAGGTTGATGGTGGCGCCGTAGAGGGCGTTGGCGGCGACGATCTTCTTGCGGCGGTCGAGGAGGGCGGTGGTGATGGCGAGTTCGAGGGCGGCCATGCCGGTGGAGCAGGCGAGGGAGCCGCGGCCGGACTCGAGGGAGGTGCAGAGCTCTTCGAGGGCGTGGTTGGTGGGGTTGTCGTAGCGGGCGTAGGCGTAGCCTTCGACCTCGTGGCCGAAGACCTTATCGGTGGTGACGATGTCGTCGTAGACGAAGCTCGAGGCGGTGTAGATGGGCGTGGTGACGGGGATGTGGTCGCCCTGTTTTTTGCGGTCGCCGGCGTGGACGGCCTTGGTGTAGATATTCATTACTTTCGTTTCCAGCGGGTGCCTTCTTTGGTGTCTTCGAGGATGACGCCTTTGTCGAGGAGTTCGGCGCGGAGGGAGTCGGCGCGGGCGAAGTCGCGGGCTTTTTTGGCGGCGTTGCGGGCGGCGACGAGCCCATCGATTTCTTCGTCGGAGAGGGCGCCTTCGGCGACGGTGGGTTTGAGGACGTCGAAGACTTCGTCGAAGCGGGCGAGGAAGGCGAGAGTGGCCGGGACGTTGCCGGCGAGGAAGGCGCCGGCGTCCATGGCGGTGTTGGTATCGCGGATGAACTCGAAGACGACGCCGAGGGCGTTGGCGGTGTTGAGGTCGTCGTCCATGGCCTCTTCGAAGCGGGCGAGGGCGGCGGCGGCGCGGGCGGAAGCTTCGTCGTTCGTGCCTTCGGCGAACTTGTCGGTTTTGAGGCGGAGTTCGAAGTTGCGGAGGCGTTCGATGGCGGTGGCGGCGGCTTTGAGGCCGTCGAAGGTGAAGTTGAGCTTATTGCGATAGGGGACGGAGGCGAGGAGGTAGCGGACGGCCTCGGGCTGGTAGCCCATTTTGAGGACATCGCGGAGGGTGTAGTAGTTGCCGAGGGACTTCGACATCTTCTGGCCTTCGACGATGAGGTGTTCGGCGTGGATCCAGAAGCGGGCGAAGGGTTTGCCGGTGACGGCTTCGCTTTGGGCGATTTCGTTTTCGTGGTGGGGGAAGGTGAGGTCGATGCCGCCGGCGTGGATGTCGAGGGTCTCGCCGAGGTACTTCATGGCCATGGCGGAGCACTCGATGTGCCAACCGGGGCGGCCGTCGCCGATGGGGGTGTCCCAGGAGGGTTCGCCTTCCTTCTTGTGCTTCCAGAGGACGAAGTCGCGGGCGTTCTCCTTTTCGTACTCGTCGACGTCGACGCGGGCGCCGGCGATCATGCCGCCGAAGTCGTTATGGGAGAGCTTGCCGTATTCGGGGAACTTGGAGATGCGGTAATAGATGGACCCGTCGGACTCGTAGGTGATGCCTTTGTCGGTGAGGGACTGGATGAGGTGGACCATCTCGTCGATGTGCTCGGTGGCGCGGACGAGTTTTTCGGGGCGCTGGAGGCGGAGGGTGGCCATGTCCTCGAGGAAGGCGGCCTCGTAGGGTTTGGTGTAGTCCCCGATGGAGATGCCCTGGGCGACGGCGGAGCGGATGATCTTGTCGTCGACGTCGGTGATGTTCATCACGTGGAGGGTGTCGAGGCCGCGGGCGCGGAGCCAGCGGCGGAGGATGTCCTGGAAGGTGAAGGTCCGCAGGTTGCCGATGTGGGCGTAGTTGTAGACGGTGGGGCCGCAGACGTACATGCGGACGGTGTTGCCGGAGGCGGGGGCGAAGTCTTCCACCTTTTGGGTGAGAGTGTTGTAGAAGCGGATCGACATTGCGGAGTAAACCTCTATGATACGATGCGCGGCGGGGACGGGATATCTTGGGTTTCCGGTTGGTTGTTTTTGGGTTATCCCAGAGGGACGCCCTTTATTTTCAACAACTTTTGGGTTATCCCGTGAATTTCAGGGGGGCGAGGCGGGCGGCTTCGGGTTTGCGGGGGATCGGCCCCTATTCTCATTATCGCAGGCGGGGGCAAGCGAATCGTCCGCCGGCGAGGCGGCGGATTCCGGTAAATTGTTGGAGGGTGGGAGTTTACACGGCGTGGGGAAAATTCGCCAGACGTGGGAATGCATTGGCGAACCCGGGAAGAAACGGGTGGCCGGGCACGTCCTGAGAGAACATATGACGATGTCCTGGTGGCTGGATGTGAAGTTGGGAGCGCGGATGCTGGGGAAGCATCCCGGGCTGACGCTGGCGGGCGGGGTGGGGATTTGCGTGGCGGTGGCGATTGCGGCGGGCGGATTCAGTGCCGTGTACGGTGCGTTTCTGGTGTCGGAGCTACCGTTCGCCGAGGGGGACCGGATCGTCTCGATCGAGGTCTGGGACGCGGCGGCAAACCGGGCGGAGAGGCGGATCGGGCACGATTTCGCGATGTGGCGGGAACAGTTGAAGAGCGTGGAGGAGTTGGGGGGCTTCCGGACAACGACGGTAAACCTGACGGCGCCGGGTGGCGTGCTGGGAACGGTTCGGGTGGCGATGATGGGGGCGGCGGGATTCCGGGTGACAGGGGTGGCGCCTATTCTGGGGCGGCCCCTTGTGGAGGAAGACGAGCGGCCGGGGGCGGCGCCGGTGGCGGTAATCGGGGAGAATTTGTGGCGGAGCCGGTTGGGCGGGGATGCGGGGATTGTCGGGAGGCCCGTGAGGCTTGGGGCGGCGAGCTACACCGTGGTTGGAGTGATGCCGGAGGGGTATGCGTTTCCGGTGAATCAGAATGCCTGGATCCCGTTGCGGCTGGACGCGGCGCCGCCGGGGCCGCTAGCGGGAGCGGAACTGCTGGTATTCGGGCGGCTGTCGCGAGGCGCGACGCTGGCGAGCGCGCAGGCGGAACTATCGGCAATCGGGCAACGGCAGGCGGTGGCGAAACCGGAAATCTACGGGCAACTGAGACCGCGGGTGCTTCCGTACGCTTTCCCGTTCGCGGGTTTGCACGATGCCGGAGACGTGGGCGGGATCCATCTGATGCAGGGGTTATCCGGAGCGTTGCTTGTGCTGGTGTGTTTGAACGTGGCGATTCTGATGTATGCGCGGACGGCGATGCGGCAGGGGGAGATCGCCGTGCGGACAGCGCTGGGGGCGAGCCGGGCGCGAATCGTCGGGCAGATGTTTCTGGAAGCGCTGGTACTGGCTGGGGTGGCGGCGGTGGCGGGGATCGGCGTGGCGGCGGCGGCGCTGCGGGCGATCGGCGGGGCGCTGCGGAGCGCGGCTGGAGATTTACCGTTCTGGATTTCGTTCGATTTGACGCCTGGGTCAGTCGCCTGGGCAGCCGGATTGGGCGTGGTGGCGGCGGCGATCGTCGGGATCCTGCCCGGGTTGCGGGCGACGCGGGGGGAAGTGAGCGGACGGCTGCGCGTGATCGGCGCGGGGGGATCGGGAATGCGGCTGGGGCCAACGTGGACGGCGCTGGTGGTGGCGCAGGTGGGGTTCGCGGTGGCGATCCTGCCGGGGGCGACGTTCGCGGTGTGGGAACTGCTGCGGGCGGGACTGGCGGATCCAGGAGCGGGGACGGAGGCGGTGTTGACGGCGCGGGTGGAGTTGGGCGGACGGCTGGAGGAGTTATTGCGGCAACTGGAGGCGGACCCGCGGGTGGCCGGCGTGACGTTTTCGACGGCGGTACCGGGCGATGAACCGGCGGGGCTGTTGGAGGTAGAGGGGGACGAGGCGGCGAGACACGAGGCGCGGTTGAACCGGGTTGACCGGCGGTTTTTCGAGACGTTCGGAGTGGGGTTGCTGGCGGGCCGGACCGACGGGTTGGTAGTGAACGAATCGGCGGCGCGGCGGTTGTTCGGGGGGAATGCGCTGGGGCGGCGGGTGCGAATGGCCGGCGGAGCGTGGCGGGAGATCGTGGGGATCGTTAGCGACTATCCGGCGGCGGCGGGGCGTGGGTTGGCGGATTCCAAGCTGAACGTATACGAGGCGGCGGCAGCGGGGGAGGCCAAGGCCGTGACGCTGGCGGTGCGGGTGAGGGGCGACGCGACCGAATTTGCGGGACGGTTGCGGGAGGTGGCGGCGGGCGTGGACGCGGACGCGGAGTTGCGGGACGTGTTGCGGATGGACGAGGTGGTGCGGCGGGAGCAGTGGATACGACTGTTGGAGGGGGCGGTGTTCGCGGCGGTATCGTTGAGCGTGCTGCTGCTATCGGCGGCGGGGATCTACGCGTTGATGTCGCTGGCGGTATCGCAGCGGCGGAAGGAGATCGGAATCCGGACGGCGCTGGGGGCGGACCCGGCGCGGCTGGTGGTGAGCGTTTTCTCACGGTCGTTGCGGCAACTGGGAGTAGGGGCGGCGGCCGGGCTGGCCGGGGCCGTGGCGCTCGAGCGGGGAATGTGGGGAAATCCGGGACGGGAGAACGCGATGGCGGTGCTTCCGGTGGTGGCCGTGCTGCTGATCGCCGTGGGGATGCTGGGCGCGGCGGGGCCGGCGCGGAGGATCTTGCGAATTCCTCCGGCGGAGGCGTTGCGCGAACAGTAGGGGGAGGGAGAATCCGTAAAACGTGGTCGGAAAGATCTGGCTTCCAGGTAGTGTGGAAAAGCTGTGGAAATGTGTGGAAAAGTGGAGGGTGTTAGGATAGCGGACGGAGGCGAAACGGCATGGATCGGCGTGTGTTTCTGGGAGCCGGGGCGATGGCCGCGGCGGGAGCGAAGCTGGGGGGATTGACGCCCGGCGAGTGGCGGGAACGGTACCGGAAAGAGCTGTTCGAAAGTATGCTGCCGTTCTGGGACCGGTTCGGGATCGACCATCAGAACGGTGGCGTGCTGCACAGCCTGGACTACGACGGGACCGCCGTCAGTACGCGGAAATTGAGCTGGTTCCAGGGGCGGGCGATCTGGATCTACAGCTACCTCTACAACAACTTCGACCGGAACCCGCGGTATCTGGAAATTGCGCGGAAGACGAAAGACTTTCTGCTGCGGCATGCGCCGCAGGGGGACGGGTGGTGGGCCGAAGAGTTCGCGAAAGACGGGACGGTAACGCGGGCGTTTCAGGGAGACCTGTACGGCATGTACTTCGCCGCCGAGGGGCTGCAGGAGTACGCGTGGGCGGCCAAGGACGAGCAGGCGCGGGAGTTGGCGTTCGCGCTGATGAAGAAGCTTTGGAAGCGCATCGGGGAGCCGGACTTCGTTTGCATGGACACGGAGGTGGCCGGGCAGCGGACGCAGGGGCTGTGGATGGTCAACCTCAATACGGCGCGGCAGATGGTGGCGCGGTGGCCGGACCGGGAGATGCAGCGGATTTTGGATGAGTCGATCGACATCGTTATCCAGCGGCACTATAACCCGGAGATCGGGCTGAACAACGAAGTGCTGAACCGGGACTTCAGCCGGCCGCAGGACCACGCGACGAAGTGCCTGCTTGGGCATTCGGTCGAGACGCTGTGGATGATCGCCGAGGAGGCGCGGCGGCGGGGCGACGGGAAGCTGTGGGACACGTGCGCGGAGCGGATCCGAAGGCATCTGGACGTGGGCTGGGACCACGTTTACGGGGGCTTTTCGGAGTGGGTGAACGTGGACCAGGGAGGATATGCGTGGCCGCCGTTTACGCCGGTGGGCACGAACATGGTCTTCAAGTCCGTGGGTGAGTATTTTTATGTGAAGCCGCTGTGGGCACTGCACGAGATCCTTATCGCCACGCTCTTGATCGTGGAGCGGACGGGGGCGGAGTGGGCGGCGCGGTACTTCGAGATGGCGCAGAAGGTGATCGACGAGAAGTACTCCATGAAGAAGTACGGCAAGCCGGGGTCCATGCTGTTCGCGGACCGGAAGATGACGCATCAGCCGAAGGCGGCGCGGCAGGACAACTATCATCCGCCGCGGCAGTTGATGCTGTCGATGCAGATTTTGGACCGGATGACGGCGCGGCGGTGAGGGCCCTTTTCGTCGCGCTGCTAGCGCTGGATTTGTCGGGGCAGGTGTGCCGGATCACGGCGTCGGGGCTGACGCGGAACCGGCGGGTGGACGGGCCGGTGCACGCGGAGTGTCCGCATCCGATCCACAGCGCGCCGTTCGGGAACTGGGGCGTGACGTCCAACTTCGGGCCGAAGGAGAACGGACATCAGTTCCAGGGCTGGTGCCGCGAAACGCGGATCTGCGACAACAAGGGGAACTGCCGGACCGAGTGCCGCGACGGGTGGTACGAGTGGAACAGCTGCACGGACATCGACGAGTTCCGCGCGCCGAACTGCACCCTGTACAACGACAAAGACTGCACGGCGCAGGTGAGCACGACGGGGGAGAACACGCACGGGACGCGGACGGTGGACGTGCGGGTGGCGTGTCCGCGGGCGAGCGCGCCGGGGGGCGTCTCCGAGCAGGGCGGGTGCGCCGAGGTGAGGACGTTCGACAACGGGAACAACTTCATGAGCCTGTACGAGCTCGACCCGGCGGACACGGACGACCTGGTGCAGACGCTGTATTTTCCGCTGATCCCGCTGACGATGCGGTGCGGGGTGTTCGGGTGCGAGCCAGGGCAGACGGAATGGCGGACGCCGATCGGGTACGACAGCCCGGCGGCGCCGGCGAAGGTGTCGGCGGAGTTTTCGATGCGGGTGAGCGGGGCGGTGTTCGTGGATACGAGCGGGGCGTGCCAGGCGGTGGGGCCGGCGGTGAGCACGGTGCCGGGGGGAAGTTTCCGGCGGGTGGCGGTGGCGCCGGAGTCGATTGCGAGCGCGTTCGGGGAAGGGCTGGCGACGGGGACGGCGGGGGCGCGGACG
>CAYMTH010000182.1:0-8576 GCA_964393235.1 uncultured Solibacteraceae bacterium
GCCCCGGCGGCCAGTCCCACGCGCTTCCGCTCGCCGCCACTCAGCGTCCGGTCCACCGGACGGTCCAGGTAGCGCTCCGGGTCGAGCCCGACGCGCGCCAGATATTCATCCGGCTCGCCCCGGTTTAGGCCGACTTCAATGTAGTCGCGCACTGAGATTCCCTCGAACCGCGCCGGCTCCTGCCACGCCATCGTGATGCCGAGCCGCGCCCGTTCGTGCATCGCCAGTCCGGCCAGATCCCGCCCATCGAGCGCAATGGAGCCCCGCTCGGGCCGGTAGCCCTCGCAGCCCATTACGGCGTAGGCGAGGCTGCTCTTCCCCGCCCCGTTCGCGCCCACCAGCGCGTGGATCTCCCCGCCATCGACGGCCAGGTCAATACCGTCGAGTATGGTCACGCCGCCGAGCCGCAGCGCCAATCCGCGCACTTCGAGAAGCCCCGGCATCCCGTGGCCATTCCTTTCTCGAGCTATGTCTGCAATTCGGCGGCCACTACCAGTGCGCCATGTCCGTGACGGTGATGTGCATGCCTTCGGTTTTGGCGACGTCCATGACAAGGGTCTGCCCGTCCGCCGACACCGAAATGCGGCGGAAGGCCGTTTGCTGGTCTCAAACAGCAGTTCTTCGCGGCCGGTCTTGGCCCGGCAGAGGTAGACGCCGTAGCGTCGTCCCGCCAGCTTACGGGCGAAGTAGACGCCCTCGGCGCTGGCGCCGAGATCGATGGCCAGCACATTTTCGGCCAGCGTTTCCGCCGTCCGCCCACCCGCCGCCGGGACGCGAAGGAGCGCGGCGGAATCCCCGGTAGCCTTGCTGAGCCAGTAGACCCACCGGGTGTCGGGATCGATCGCGGCGTGGAACGCCTGCCCGTCGATGGCGGGCGACTCCTTGGAACCGGCGCCGGAGGGCAGGCGATACAGCCGTTCGCGGTTGCCGACGCCAGCGTAAAAGAACGTCAGTTTCCCGTCGGCCGATTCGTGGTGAAAATAGCGATCGCCACGCTCATATTTCGGGACGCCTCCGCCGGCGGTATCGACCAGGAAGACGCTCCGTTCCTGCCCTTTCCGGCGCCCGAAGCGGAGCGTCTGTCCGTCGCGTCGCCAGTGGGGACCGCGGCTGATGTCGGTCGTCGCGCCCAACTGCCTCGGCGCCGCGCCTTCAAGTTCGGCAATCCAGATCTGCCGCTCCCCGCTCCGGTTGGAGACGAACGCCACCTTGCGGCCGTCCGGCGACACGTCCGGCGCCGACTCCTCCGTGAGCGAACCGGCCACCGCCACAGGCCCCCGCCAGGCCCCATCGGCCTGCAGCCGGTAGTGTGCCAGTTCAATGTCGAGCACACGGCGCGTGATGGCGATCCGGGTACCGTCTCTCGAAAGGGTAAAGCTGGCGCCCCCCTCCCCCAACTGTTCCAGCGGTTCCGGCGGGACACCCGGTTCCGGGATGCGCCAGATGCGCCGCCGCGCCGATCCCGGCATGCGGGGCATCGAAAGCCTCTTCGCCAGCGAGCCGAAGCTGGCCGACACCGGCACGGCCGCGCCCGTCCACGACTTCCGCGAAATCCACTTCGACAATGTTGTCTTCGGCTACGACGGGCAGACCCCGAACCTGAACGGACTCACCGTCTCTCTCCCGCGCGACACTTTCCTCGGCGTCGTCGGCGAGAGCGGCTCCGGCAAAAGCACCCTCCTCACTCTGCTCACCCGCCTCTACGACCCCGACTCCGGCGCCGTCCGCATCGACGGCCGTGACATCCGAGACTTCCGGCTCGCCGGCTATCAATCCCTGTTCGGCTACGTGCCGCAGGAAAGCTTCCTGTTCGACCTCTCGATTCGCGAGAACATCCGCCTCGGCAACCCCGCCGCCACCGACGCCGAGGTCGAGGCCGCCGCCCGCCTCTCCGAGGTCCACGACGCCGTCCTCCGCCTCCCCGAACGCTACGACCCCCCCGCCCTCCAACGCGGCGGGCGCCTCTCCGGCGGCCAGCGCCAGCGCGTCGCCCTCGCCCGCGCCCTCGTGCGCAACCCCGCCGTGCTGATCCTCGACGAGGCCACCTCCGCCCTCGACCCCGTCACCGAAGCCGCCATCCAGGAAACCCTCGAACGCCTGCGCCACGGCCGCACCATCGTCTCCGTCACCCACCGTCTCAGCGGCGTCGTCACCGCCGACCGCATCCTCGTGCTCGAGCACGGTCGCCTCCGCGAACAGGGTTCCCACCTCGAACTGCTCAACCACAACGGCCTTTACCAGCACCTCTGGACCAAGCAGCAGGGCTTCGTCGTCAACGCCGCCCGCCACCGCGCCACCGTCTCGGTCGACCGTCTCCGCCTCGTCAGCGCCTTCTACGGCATGTCCGACGAACTGCTCGGCGAGGCCACCCGCCTGCTCCAAACCGAGGAACACCCCGCCGGCCACTGGCTCCTGCGCGAAGGCGAGTACGCCACCTCGCTCTTCATCATCGTGCGCGGCGAGGTCGAGATCACCTCCGCCACCGGCCGCCCCCTGATCCTCGAGGACGGCGACAGCTTCGGCGAAGCCGCCCTGCTCGACCCCGCGCCGCAGCTCGAAAACATCCGCACCCTCACGCCCTGCGTCTTCCTCACCCTCAGCCGCGCAGGCTTCGAATACCTCGCCGCGCGGCGCGACGCCTGAGGCCTATCGCCGCTCCCATACCGTCGACCCGCAGCCCATCACGAAGTCAAAGTCGGAATAAAAACCCTTCAAAACACGTGGCTCATGGCTCTCCAGCCCGAGCTCCTCCACCACCGGATGGCTCTCCAGCTTTTCGATGTCGAGCCGGTAGTCTCCCGCCACCAGCCGTGCCCCGCGAAACGCGCCGATCATCACCGGCGCCTCCACCACCGCCTGGTAGCAGGCCTTCGTCGAGTCCGTCACATCGCGAAACTGCTTCAGGAAAACGAGCGGATACCGCCGGTGCCGGATCAACTCCCCGAACTGCGAAGCCAGCCCGAGCCCCGGCCGCGCGGCCGAGAAAAACGAGGCCGCCTCCGCGAACCCCTCCTCCACCGTGCGCCACGCCCGCACCACCGGATTGGCGCCGTTGCCCGTCTTGCGCAGCGTCAGAAACCGCCGCATGCCCGCCCGCGCCTCCGGGCCAAACCGCTCCACCGCCATCGTGTTCAAGGTCAGCAGTTCCAGCCGCCCCGGATCGCCGACCGACGTGACGCTCGCCAGCCCTTTCGGAAATCCGTATACCTCCCGCCCCGACGCCGTCGCCCAGATGTTGTCCACGTTGACGTAGGTCATCAGCCACAGAAATCGCGAGACCGATTCCCCGCCCCCGCTCTTCCGCACCGCCACCACCGGAATCCAGAACGCCACGTCGATCTCCGGCACGGTGAACTGCCGGTAGCCCGTATCGGCACCGATCAGCGCGCGCCCCATGTCGCTATAGACGAACATCACGCGGTCCATCGCCGCGCGGTACCGCTCCTCCGCCTCCGGCGGCGCCACCACGTTCAAGTAAGCGTCGCAAAACCGGTTCAGCGCGTCGATGTCCGCCTTCAGCATGAAGCCGTAGCTGCGGCACTCGCGCATATCGTAGGGTGCCGCGAAGGTCTGCGGCGCCCCCAGTTCGACAAAGGAAGGTTTCGACATCGCCTACGCGGCCCCGACTCCGGCCAGTTCCGTCGCCGGCTGCGCCGTGTACGCCTCCTCGCCAAAGATGACCCGCGGATAGCCGCAGATCGCCCGCGCCGCCTGCAACCCGGACACCGCCGCCGCCTCCACACAGCCGAGATTGATCCCGTTGTAGGTCCAGTCCCCCGCCATAAAGAGGTTCCGGAAACCCGATTCGTCCGTCCGCAGCCGGTACTGCGTCGAGCCCTCCACCGACAGAACGTAACGGTCCGCCGGGTCGACGTTCGCGCACCAGTACTGCGCATCCAACCGCGCCTTCCCTTCCCGCCCGTGCGGATCCACCAGAACGTTCCAGTCCAGCCCGCCCGTCTTCGCGTCGGACACCGACGGCCACAGCGGCTTCGTCGACGTCTCCAGGAACTCCGTCACGCCGCGCTTCACCGCCGCGTCCTGGTCCGCCGGGAACGACGGATCGTCCAGCGGCGCGAGGTCCGGACTCTCCATCGCCGCGCAGAAATAGGCGATGTTCTTCACGTTGAGCTCCGGCGCCCAGCGCTCGCGCCCGATCAGATGGCTCAGGTCGGCCCACGTGTCGAGCGGCTCCGTGTAGGCGCCCACCACGGCCGGCTCCTTCGCCTGCCACCCCATCTCCTCGACCGGCTTGTTCATCCACAGCTGGAACGCCTGCGTCTGCACCGTCGGCACGTTCTCCACCATCGCCTTGAACCGCGGGTTCGCCTCCATCAACTCCGGCGCGATAAACGGCAGCGCGCCCACCGGGATGCCCAGCACGACTTCGTCGAAGTCCACGCCGCGCAGCAGCGTGCGCTTTTCCGCCGCCCGGTCCCACCAGCAGGATTCAAGCGACAAACCCGCCGCGTCGAGCTCCGCCTTCAGTTCCGCGCCGCCTTCCAACTGGTCGTAGAACGGCTCGTAGGGCCAGCAGTAGATGCCGTCCACCGTGCACAGCGGCTGGTATCCCCCCTTGGCCGCCACCTCCGCCTTCAGCCGCGCCTGTACGTCGATATCGATCGTCTCGATGCTGGCGCCGTCCGCGCCCACGCCCAGGTTTTTCACTTTATGGAAAAACTTGAACTTCACCCCGCGCGCCTCGAGCGCCTTGTACAGCGGCGAAAACACGATCTCGCCCATGCCCGCCTGCATCTTGTACAGCATCGAGCCTTTGTAGGTGAACAGGATCCGCAGCAGCGTCCGCACCGCTGTGCCCGCCGCCAGACTCGGCCGTTCGATGTCCCCGTTCCGGTAGGCGAACACAAGGTCGTACATCCCCCGGACCATCGAGGAGTCGGTGCGCCGGCTCCCGTGCCGATTCAGCCATTCCCGCGTGTCGAGGTGGTCGATGCTGTCGAATCCGCGCGTCAGCACGCGGTCGACGATCAACCCGCGCGTCATCGCGAAAAGAAGATCGAAGATCTCCAGCTTGCGGCGCAACACGTGGTTGTCGTTCATCTCCTTGGTCACCGCGTTTTCCACCGCGTTCCGGAACTCATCGGCCACTTTGGTGAAGCGCTGGATGTACCCGCTGTCCTCGATGTTCTCGTCCTTCTCCGGCGTGGCCAGCCCGGCCTGCAGCGCCATGCGCATCAGCGAAACGAACCCGGTCCACGACACCGCCCCGGACTCCACCAGCAGATCGCGCAGGTTTTCGCGGGCCCAGTCGATGAGCATCCGGAAATACTTCCGCGGCGTCATGATCTCTTCCTCGCCGAATCCCGGCACGCCGCCGGCCAGCGGGTACTCGATCGGCCAGGGCTTCCACTCGCCGTCCACGATTTCCATCGCCGTCAGCGTGCTGTGCTGCTTGAAGGCGTCCGTCCAGTTCTGGATCGGCGACCCCGGCATGAGTTTCTCCCGCCAGCAATGCTCGTAGGCGTGCTGCATGATGCGGAAGGCATTGTCGTAGAACCCGAACCAGATATGCAGACCGTGCTCCTCGATCCGTTCGGCGTACTCGGGATTGCGCGAGTTCGCGCCCTTCTCGCCCAGCCGCCAGCCCATCTGGTAAACGGTGATCTCGTACCGGCTCTGCCAGTCCGGCGCCTACGTCAATGCCCAGGCGGCCGACATCGCACCGACGCCGCCTCCCAAAATCGCGATCTTCTTCTGGCTCATTTCCCGGATCCCTCCTGCGTGGACAGACATCTGCCTGCCACACCCGGATACTTAGGAAGGAACCCGCAACCGTTACAGGGAAATCGCGGCCGTACGGAAAATTATCCTGAGCGGCGTCCCGCCACTCACTTTCCCGTGGCCCAGGCCGGCGCGGCGCGCTCGGCGGCGATCCGCAAAATCGCGTCGAGCCTCGCGCGCGGAAAATACTCGCCGCCGATCCATACCGATTCGATCTCCCGCGTCGACGAAATATGCGTCAGCGGGTTGGACCGCAGCAGCACCAGGTCCGCGCGCTTGCCCGTCTCCACCGTGCCCTCCGTCGCCGCCTCATTGCGCCACTTCGCCGGAAGCAGGGTGGCGCTGCGCAAGGCCTCTGCGGGCGTCAGCCCGAGCTTCACCAGCGCTTCCAGCTCTTCGTGCAGCGACCAGCCGGGCATCACGTAGTTGTTCGACACGCCGCAATCGGTGCCGGCGAGAATCGGCACACCCGCCTTGTGCGCCGCCAGCACCTGCTCGCCCGATTCCTTGATGCTCCGTTTCAGTACCTCGAGCACCGCCGGCGGAGGCGGCCGCCGCACACCCGCCTTCGTGTCCCAGCTCTTCCAGATCGCCGGGAAAAAGTAGCGCTTCCGCGGATCCGTGTCCCAATCCGTACGCTCGGCGATTTCGTACCGCACCCGGGCTTGCACCACCATCGTCGGCGTCACCCAGAACGGGCGTCTGGCCAGCGCGGCATAAACGTGCTCGGCCTCCTTCGGATCGTGCAGAAACATGCGGCGGCGCGTCGCTTCCGCGACGTCCATCGCCAGATTCCGTTGGCGCCGCGCCGCCGTCTCGGCCGCGAACCGATCGTGTTCGGCCTGTAGCGGCGTACCGAGCGTGGAATGTTCCATCCCGTCCATACCCAGTTCGAACGCTGTTTGCAGCGAGAGGTTGGGCGGAAGGTGACCCGTCACCTTGAGCCCAACGCGATGGGCCTCATCCATCACCGCCTTGAACACCGGCGCTTCCAAAAGGTTGAAATAGACCTTGATGAAATCCGCTCCCGCCTGCTTCATCTGCAGGACGGCGTTGCGCGCTTCTTCGACGCTGGTCACCGCAATCGAGCCCGGCCACGCCGGCTCGGCCACGTCGAGCTTCCGCCCCGGGGTCAGGATCCGCGGGCCGATGCGTTTGCCGGCCCGAATCTCATTGCGCCACGCAAATACGTGGTCGCTCAAGTCGCCGCCCATCTCCCGCACACCCACCACGCCGTGGGCGACAAACAGGTCGAGCATCGCGGCGTTCTCTTCGGACAGCGCCTTATCGCGATCGGTGGGATTGCTCCGCAGATGGATGTGCATGTCCCAGAGACCGGGGATCAGATAGTGACCCTGCCCGTTCACCACCCGCGCACCCGCCGGCACGGCGGTAGAGTCGGCCGGCCCGACAGCCGCAATGCGCGCCCCGCGCACGATAACCGTCTGATCGGCCAAAGCCCTTCCCGCGGCCACGTCGATGACGTTTACGCCGGTAATGGCGACATCGGAGTGCGCCACCATCGGAACGGCGGCGGCCAGGAGCAAAACGGCCCGCGAGATACGCATCGACGCCAATGCTAGCACGGGCTGGAAAGCACCTGACGGATACAATTCGCCGGACCTCATTCCGGAGGCCGTCATCCCGTGGCGAGAGCCCGCACCACACCTTACGGAACTGTCCGCTACCCACCAGGAACTCTTGACCCCCGGCTGAAAATCAAACACCATGGAGTCGGATTTTGGAGCTTGATGAGGGCCAAAAGAGAAGGAGGCATGATGCGTTCTCATGCCTTTTCCAAGTTTGCGGCCTCGGTAGCCATCCAGATTTGCTTTTGGGCCTCGGCTTGGCCGGCGAAGGCCCAACCCCAAGAGCACCTTTTCGGCGTGACCGTTTGCTGTCCGAACAAGTTCGTCCGAGTCAACCTTGTTTCGGGGGAAATGGAGATTCTCAACCCACTGGTTGGCGATGCGTCGGTGTTCTTTTCAGGTGGCGCATCGGCCATAGACCCTGAAAACGACAAGTTCTTTGTCCAGGTGATCCAGGGAACTCCTCCGACCATGTTCATTCGGACGATCGACACGCGAACAGGCGCGTATTCCGATAGTGCAAGTGTTAGCGATTCCCTGTCAGGAATGGAATTCGATTCCATATCCAGGAAACTGGTGGCAGTGACGGGCTGTTGCCCGAACATGCTGGTGCAGGTTCACCCGTCGAGCGGAGTCACGGAGTACGTGGGAGAGGTCGGGGACATGTCCGTCTTCTTTTCTCTAGGCGGCTCCGCTCTGGATCCATTCCGAGGAAAGTACTTTCTGTCGATTGTCAAGGCACCAACTATGTCGGCGCATATCCGGGTAGTCGATCTTCCTACCGGCTCATTTGTTGATAGCCCCGCCTTAAGTGAGCAACCGGGGATACTGCAATTCGACACCAAAAAGAATCGCCTGATAGCAGTCACCAGATGCTGCCCGAACAAGTTGATCGTCGTAGATCCTGTGACGGGCGATATCACGGTAGCGGGAGAGGTTGCGTCCGCATCAGAGGCGCTTGCCCCCTTTCCCGTCATCAATCCGATACAACGAAAGCTCTACCTTCAGATGACACGGCTCGACGTTCCCGGACACTTTCTCCGTATGGTCAACCTCGAGTCCGGTAGATTCGTGAATCGGCAACCGCTGGCGGAGTCCCTGATCTTCATGGAGTTCGGCGCGCAAAAATAGGCGAGTGCGGACCACGGTTCGGTCAACCCGGGACGGCAGTCGGGCCTCAATCCGGAACTGGTCTCGCCGTGGGGGAACCTGATGGCTTCCCCGGCGGCCTCCGCATCCGCCACA
>CAYMTH010000183.1:0-547 GCA_964393235.1 uncultured Solibacteraceae bacterium
GCGCCTCCGCGCTCAGTGCATCATCGGTCAGCTGGTATTCGAGTCCCCGCGCCCGCGCATGTGGCCGGTCCGCTCCCATCGGGGTCCACGCGTCGTACTTGTGGATCAGGTACTTCACGCCCCCGTTGCCGCCCGCCGCGATCTTCCACTCAAACACCAACTCGAAATCCCCGAACTCCCGCTCCGTGCGGATGTCCTGAAAGGTCGGTTTCCGCACCAGCGATTTCAGGCAGCCGTCCTCGATCGTCCAGCAATCGCCCGGAAACTCCGAACCCACCACGGGCATCCACCCCTTGGTGGTCGTGCCGTCAAACAGCGTCTCCCAGCCCTGCCCGCGCAGGGCCAGCGGGAGCGCCAGAAAAATTCGACGTGACCACACATTGTCCATTCGAGTACAATCCATCCTATGAAACTTGCCCGTATTCTGATTGCCCTGTTTGCTCTCGCAACGTTCCTCCCGGCGCAGCCGGCCGCCAAAAAGGCTGCTGCCGCCGCCAAGGAAGCCCCGGCCGGCCTGATCGACGTCAACTCCGCCGACGCGGCCACG
>CAYMTH010000183.1:557-8561 GCA_964393235.1 uncultured Solibacteraceae bacterium
CCAAGGGGTTCGCCAAGTCAGATCCGAACTGGGAGACGGTGAACACCCAGTCTCACCCCTACCTTGAGTTCGACGGCCCCATCCCGCCAGCGCGCCAGATGCTCGACGGCGGTGTCGCAGCAGGTGATGGACGCGCTCAAGACCATCCCCGGCATCGGCGACGCCTACGCCGCGAAGATCGTCTCCAACCGTCCCTACAAGGGTAAGGACGAAATCGTCTCGAAGGCCGGTGTTCCCCAGGCCACGTACGACAAAATCAAGGATAAGATCATCGCCAAGCAGGGCGCAACGAAAAAGAAGTAACGCCGTTACTCTGCTTTCACCGGGTTCCGCAACACGCCGACCCCGGTAATATCGACCTCCACCACATCGCCGGGGCTCATCTTTTGCGTGATCCCCGGCGTTCCCGTATAGACCACGTCCCCCGGCTCCAGCGTCACCCACTGGCTCGTGAACGCGATCATCGTCGGCACGTCGTAGATCAACTCCGCCACCGGCTGTTCCTGCACGACCTTCCCGTTCAACCGCGTCCGCAGCGTCTGCTTCGTCCAGTCGACGCCCGTCACCACCCACGGCCCCAGCGGCCCGAACGTGTCCGCGCCCTTGCCCCGCCACCACTGAATGTCCTTGTCCGGCCCGCCCTGCCACTGCCGCTCGCTCACGTCGTTGCCGCACGTCACCCCGAACACGCCGGCCGCCGCCTGCGCCTTCGTCGCGCGCTTCAGCCGCTTGCCGATCACCGCCACCAGCTCGCCCTCGTAGTGCACATCGGTCGACTCCTTCGGCAGCACGATCGCCTCGTCCGGCCCGATGATCGACGACGTCGGCTTATAGAACATCTCCGGCCGCGGCGGCGGCGGAATCTTGCCCAGGTGGCTCTGATAGTTCCGCGCGATCGCGATCACCTTGCCCGGCTTCACCGGCGCCAGCAGCTTCACGTCCTTCAGCTTGTGCGTCGTCCCGGTCGGCTTGCCGCCCGCGAGGAAGTCGCCGGAAAGCTCCTTCACCGTCTCCCCGTCGATGACGCCGTACGCCTCCCGCGCGCCCTTCCGGAACCGCACGTACCGGGCCGTGCCGCCCTGCGCCTGCAGCGCCATCGCGGCGCTGGCGCCGCTCAAAACCGTTCTCCGCGTCATAGGTCTGATTCTATACAATGGAAAGATAACCATGAGCGCGGAAGCCCCTCAGATTCCCCAGCCCGCCAAGAAGGAACCGGTGCCCATCTCCAAGTGGCTCCCGGTCGTGCTGATCGCCTGGGCCCTCCCCGGCGCCGGCCACGTCTACATCGGCCGCACCTATCGCGGCGCCATGGTCGGCTCGGCGACGATCATCTGTTTCCTGTTCGGCCTCATGATGCGCGGCGCCTTCTTCGAGCCGCAAACGGGCGACCTGCTGCTGACGCTCATCAACGTCGGCGGCCACATCGCCAACATGATGACCGGCATCCCCTACTACCTCGCCACCTGGCTCGGCTACAACCAGCCCGACGTCGCGGGCCACGTGCACGACTACGGCACCAAGTTTCTGGTCGGCGCCGGCCTGCTGAACATCCTGAACATGGTCGACGCCTGGGAAATCGTCACCGGGGAGAAGGACTGAACGCAATGCCCAAGATCTCGCTCAATCACATGGAAGCGTCGATTTTGATGGCGCTCGTGATCTCGGTGGTTCTCGGCGTCGTCACCAAGAAGACGGACCAGGAGCGCCTTCGCTACGGCCTTTACTGCTTCGGCTGCTTCCTGGCCACCCTGTTCGGGCTCGGGTGGCTCATGAAGCTCGGCCACGGGTAAGCGCTACTTCAGCGCCTTCTCGATCGCGGCGGCCAGTTCGGGGGAGTCCGGGGAAACGCCCGGCTCGAACCGCTGCACCGGCTTGCCGTCCTTGCCGACCAGGAACTTCGTGAAGTTCCAGCGCACGTCGCCGCTGCCGTTCGGATTCGTGTCCTTCGCCGTCAGGAACTGATAGAGCGGGGTGATGTCGGAGCCCTTGACGGAAACCTTCGCCATCATCGGGAAGGTGACGTTGTAGGTGCGGGAGCAGAAGGTCTTGATCTCTTCGTTCGAGCCGGGTTCCTGCGCGCCGAAGTTATTTGCGGGGACGCCGACGATGACGAGGCCCTTGTCCTTGTATTTCGCGTAGAGGCTCTGCAGGCCGGTGTATTGCGGGGTATAGCCGCACTTGGAGGCGACGTTGACGAACAGGACGACTTTGCCCTTGAAGGACGCGAGCGGGGTCGGCTTGCCATCGATGGAATTGAGCGTGAATTCGTGCACGCTCGACGCGGAGAAAGCGGCGGCGGTAGTCATAGCTAAGGTGAGAACCAGGTTCTTCATGAACGCTCAGATGTTGCCTGGGGAAGGGAAGTTGCGAAAATGGTCCGCATGGACCCCGCGCGCCGCCCCGTCTGGACCTCGATGGCGAACCTGTTTCTCGACACCGACACGCGGCTGCACTACGCGTTCATCGCGCGCGTGGCGGCCGCCTCGCCCTATTCGCTCGAGGAGCTCGAGCGGATCTTTCTCACCGAGGTCGCGCCGGTGCTCGAATACAACCTGCTCGACATCGCGGGCGAGTGGGCGATGTTCCGCGACGAGTACGTGATCGAATCGGTGGAGAGCCGGCTGGCGGGCAACCCCGGCCCGTACGAGATGCGGACGGACGTGGTGAAGTGCTGGCGCGAGGTGGCGCATCTGGTCGGCTGTCTGCGCGCGCTGCCGGAGGAGGAGCGGCTGGGGCGGTCGCGGCTCTGGGACGACCTGAAGATGATGTTCCTCGACAAGGATCCGAAGCAGGCGAAGGGGCTCGACACGGTGGACCCGGCGCTGCTGGCGCACGTGCTGGCGAAGGAGATGGCGCCGGCGTACGGCTGGGGGTGAGGGACAAAAGGAAAGGGCCCCCGTCTGACGCCGGGGGCCCTTTCGGTTTGGATTGGAACTTCTCTTACTCGGAGAGGCTGAAGTTGGCAACGAAGGCGCTGCGCTTTTCGGGGCTCGACCAGGTGGTGCCGAGCGCATCGCCCTTGTAGTGGTGGGCGAGCGCGTAGGCCGGCATGGCGTGATCGACCTGCGTCAACGGCGGATACCAGATGTCCTCGTGCGAGCAGACCTGGTCGGAATGCTTGATGGCGCGGGTCTGGATGGCGGCCAAGCCGCCGGCCTGCAACGTGGCGGTGGCGGTGTGGACGTTGTTGTTCTCGACCGTCAGCGACACGGGGCGGTACTCGATCTTGACGACGTCGCTCAGCAGGTCCTTGCTCATACGCTGGGCGAAGGACTTGAGGGCGAGGCGCTGTTCGGGCGTCGCCTTCTCATCGATGATGAGGACGGACTTGACGGGGTAGGCGGTGTGGTGGACGTCGCCGAGCGTGGCCGACGCCTTGACGACGCCGACGACGCCGAGGCCGTCGAGGTTGACGCCGTCCCAGGAGCCCTTCTGGATCTTCCAGCCCATGACGGCCAGTTCGCCCATCAGTTCCACTTCGGAGTTGGCAAAGCACGGGCCGACGTAAACGTCAGCGGTGCGGGCTTCGACATACGTTCCGCGGATTTGCTTGGACGGAAGACCGGCGGCAAACATCATCGCGGCGCTGCAGAGAACCAGGAACAATTTCTTCATTCAATACTCCTCGCGAGGTTAGAGTGCCTGGTAGCACTTCCGGGTTTCGTTACACTCGTACTCGTCCACGGGCTTGGAATCGGGTCCGAGACAGGTTTGCGTGTGATGACACCAATAGGCGTGTTCAGAGCTGTGGGGGGCGTTGCCGCCCCCCGGGATATCGAAGAACATACCATTCCAGCGAAGGAACTGGCAACGGTCGTCGTCGAAGAACGCCATCGGAGCCTTTTATGCTTTGATGCCGGCGGCGGCCAGAAGGGCTCGCTTGACGGCAACTTTGGTGAGCTGGACCTTGTAGCGGTTGCCGGACAACGGGGTAGCGTTGGCGACGGCCGCTTCGCCGGCCTGTTCGGCGGTTTCGGCGGTGATGGTTTTGCCGACCAGCATCTTTTCGGCCTGGGTGGCGCGCCAGATGGTGGGCGCGACGTGGCCGAGGGCGATGGAGGCGGAGGTCACTTTATTGCCGGTCATGCGGAGGGCGACCGAGGCGGTGGTGAGGGGCCAGTCGAGGAGTTCGCGCTGGCGGACCTCGTAGGTCGCGTTCTTTGTCGCGGGGGCCGGGATGAGGATCTCGGTGACGATCTCATTCGGCTTCAAGTCGACTTCGCGCTGGCCGTCGGCGGACGGGGCGACGAAGAACTTTTCGACCGGGACCGAGCGGGAGCCGGAGGCGCTGGCGATGGTGACGCTGGCGCCGAGGGCGACGAGAGCGGGCCCGAGGGTGGAGGCGGAGACGAAGTAAGCCGGCCCGTTGGAGAAGATGGCGTGATACTTATTTTCTCCGGTGGGGACGAGGGCTTCGCCGTTGGGCCCCTTGGCGAGGAGGCCGAAGCCGCGGCGGTAGTACCAGCAGCGGGGCCGCTGGCAGAGGTCGCCGGCGACCGTGCCCATGTTGCGGATTTGCGGGCTGGTGACGCCGAGCGCCGCCTGGGTGAGGGAGGGGAAGGAGGCGCGGACGACCGCGTTGGTGGCCAGTTCGTCGAGGGTGACGGTGGCGCCGACGCGGATGTTGCCGCCCTTGCGGGCGATGCCGCCGAGTTCCTTGATGCCCTTGATGTTGACGACGCGTTTGGGCGAGTGGACGTAGTCCTTCATGAGGCTGAGGAGGTCCGTCCCGCCGGCGAGAACGGCGGCGTCGTTCCAGTTGGAACCGAGGGCGGCGAACGCCTCTTTCAGCGTGGCCGGGTTGGCGTATTCGAAGCTCTGCATTTTATGCGTACCTCTTGTTGCCGATGGCGTTGAGAACACGGTCCGCGGTGGCGGGGACCATGGGGACGCGGACGCCGAGGGCGTTGTGGACCGCGTTGGCGATCGCGGCGGTGCCACCGATGGCGCACGGTTCGCCGAGGCCGATGATGCCGCGGGAGTCGTGTTTTTCCTGGATGTCCATGTGAACGACGATCTCGCCGATGTCCGGGAGGCCGGCGAGCTTGTAGAATTCCATGTCCGGGTTGAGGACGCGGCCGGTGATCTGGTCGACGACGCGTTCTTCGAACAGGGCCGAGCAGATGCTCATGATGCAAGCGCCGAAGACCTGGCTTTCGGCCGTCTTGGGATTGACGACGAGGCCGCAGTCCTGGACGGCGACGAGCTTGCGCATCTTGACGATGCCGGTTTCGGTATCGACTTCGACTTCGGCCATCTGGACGCCGGCGGCGCCGAGGGTGTTGAGGCCCTCGCGAGCAGCCTGGGCGGGAACGTTTTCGCCCATCTCCTCGATCGGGGACTGGCCCATCTTGGCGGCGGCCTGTTTCCAGCTGAGCGCCTTGTTGGGGTTGCCCTTGACCTGGATGCGGGCATCGACGGCTTCGAGCTGGGCGGGCGGGACGCCGAGCGAGGGAGCCACCTTCTCAAACAGCTTTTCGAGGGCGTTGAGGGAGGCTTTGCGCGTGGACGTCGAGACGCCGCCGATGGTCGTCGAACCGCCGGAGGGGCCGGAGGCGGGATAGGCGTTCTTGCCGATCTTGACCTTGATGGCGCTCATCGGCAGGCCGAGGGATTCGGCGGCAACCATGGTGATGCAGGTGCGGGTGCCGGTGCCGATGTCCTGGGAGCCGAGTTCGACTTCGACGGAGCCATCGGGGTGGATGGTGACCTTGCACTTGGAAGCGTGGCCGGCGCCGCCCCACTGGGCGACACCGATGCCGACGCCGCGGCGGATGGTGCCTTTGCCTTCGCCGGGAGCGTGGTACTTATTCTTCCAGTCGATGAGCTCGGCGGCCTTCTGGAGCTGCTCCTTATAGGTGGCCTCGCGGGGGGTGAGGTTCGCGTTCTTGGAGAACAGGGCCAGGGGGTCCATGTTCAGCTTGGCGGCGAGGTCCGTGAGGGCCGAGCAGGTCAGGAAAGAGGCCTGCGGGTGGTTGGGAGCGCGCCAGGCACGCTGCGGGCCGGTGTTGAGGGAGACCGAAGCGTGATTGATGCGGAGGTTGGGGACGTTGCCGTAGACGTAGGGGATCGGCGTGGCGGGGCCGCCGCCGGCGCCGCCGGAGGACCAGGAGTCGGACATCCAGGAGGTGATGGTGCCGTCGGACTTGGCGCCGATCTTGATCTTGGCGTAGTGGGACGGGCGGATGCCGGCGATGGTGAGTTCGGAGGCGCGGTCGAGGAAGAGCTTGACCGGGCGGCCGCCGGCTTCTTTGGAAGCGCGGGCGGCTTCGGCGCCCCAGGAGTCGGGCGGGAACTTGGAGCCGAAGCCGCCGCCCATGTAGTCACAGGTGACGGCGATGTTGGCGGCCGGCACGTTGATGAGGGAGGCGAGCTGGTTGGCTACGGTAGAGACGGCCTGGGTGGAGGGGAAGTACTCGAGGTTATCGCCCTTCCAGGAGATGACCTGGCCGTGGGGCTCGAGGCAGCAGTGGGTGATGACGGGGATGCCGTATTCGCTGTCGAGCTTGACGTCGGCTTCGGCGTAGGCCTTATCGGGGTCGCCGGTGACCTTTTCGCCGGCGGCCTTGGCGCGGGTGCCGACCTTGGCGAGGTTTTCATCGCGGACGACGTGGGGGAGGACTTCCCAATCGACCTTGATGGCGCGGGCGGCGTCGCGGGCCTGTTCTTCGGTATTGGCGGCGACGAGCGCGATTTCGGCGCCGGCCCAGTTGACCTCATCGCCGGCCTTGACGAAGGTCCGGATGGAGGCGACGCCGGGCATGGCCTTGGCGGCGGCGGTATCGATGGAGCGGACCTTGGCGTGGGCGTGGGGAGCGGTGAGGAGGGCGCCCTGGAGGAGGCCCTGGGGGTTGAGGTCCGAGGGGTATTTGGCGCGGCCGGAGGACTTGATGGGCCCGTCGAGGCGGTTCAACCGCTGGCCCATGATCTTCCGCTTGGCCATCGGTGGCCATTTATATTCAGGCATTCGAACCTCCCTTGTAGGTCTTGGCGGCGTCGAGGACGGCGCGGCGGACACCGACGTAGGTACCGCAGCGGCAGATGTTGCCGGCGAGGCCCTTTTCGACCTGTTCGGCGGTCGGGGTGGCGCCCTTCATGGAATCAAGGAAGCCCTTGGCGGCCATGACGAAGCCGGGGGTGCAGTAGCCGCACTGCTGGGCGTCGTGGCTTACGAACGCGGAAGACACGGGGTGGAGTTGGCCCTCAGGGGCGATTCCTTCGATGGTTTGGACCGCTTTGCCGACGGAGCAGCCGTAGACGATTTTGCCGTTGACGGAGACGGTGCACGCACCGCAGGTACCCCGGTCACAGACGCGCTTGGCGCCGGTGAGGTCCATACGGTTGCGGAGAGCGTCGAGCAGAGTGGTCCGCGGTTCGACTTTGACGGAACGTTTCTTGCCGTTGACGTCGAGGGTAATCTCGACCTCACCGGACAACACTTTGGGGGCGGCCTGCGCCTCGGCTTCTGGCGCGAGGGCGGCGGCGCCGACAGCGCCGGCAGTTACGCTGGCGCCCTGGAGCAAACCGCGGCGGGAAAAGCCGGATTTGGCTCGCTTGTCCTTGGAGGAGTCGTTAATGGAACTCACCGGGACACCATCCTTTCTGAACTTTTTCACCTATAGGAGGTGACTGGAAGAAAACGCTAAACCATATTAACCCAAGGGAAGGCCGCCCGGGAGGGCGTCAGGCGGCCTTTTTGGAGTAGACGAGTCCGGGGAAGCGGCGATGGGCGACCCAGAGGGCGAGGTCGACGGCGACGGCCATGTCGTCGTGTTGGGACTGGCCGCCGACGGGCGAGAAGTTGCGGATCTCGTCGAGGAGGGCGGCGCAGAGGGGGAGGTCGCCCGGGATGCGGAGGATGCGCGATTCGAGGGCGACGCGGAGGAGGCCGGCGAGTTCGCGGCGGGGGACGGAGTAGCCGCCCTGGGCGAGGTCGCCGCCGGTGGCGCCGCCGGTGATCATGACGGGCATGAGGTCACAGGGGAGGCCGGCGTGGCGGAACAT
>CAYMTH010000184.1:0-2795 GCA_964393235.1 uncultured Solibacteraceae bacterium
CCCGGCAACGGTACCTTCGGTAATTCCGGTATCGGTACCGAACGCGGCCCCGGCTTCTTCTCCACCGATATGTCCATCGGCAAGCGCTTCAACGTCTCCGAGTCGAACTACCTGGACTTCCGTATGGAACTGTTCAATGCGTTCAACAACGTGTCCTGGGCGCCCCCGGGTGCGAACATCTCCGCTCCGGCCACCTTTGGTGTCGTCGGCGGTCAGGTCCAGGCCCCGCGCAACATCCAGTTCGGCCTGAAGTACTTCTTCTAAACCAAACTGGCAACTAAAATGAAAGGGCAGGCCTACCGGCCTGCCCTTTCTGTTTTCCCATGCGCAAAAAACTCACCCTCCTCGCTCTCACCGCCTTCCTCGCCATCCAACTCGTCCCCGCCCCCGCCGCCGATAATCCCCCGTCGGACCCCTCGCGCGCCTTCCACACCGTCATGCAGCCGCCCCCCGATGTCCACGCCATCCTCCGCCGCGCCTGCTACGACTGCCACTCCAACGAGACCCAATGGCCCTGGTACGCCTACGTCGCCCCCGTCTCCTGGCCCGTCCGCGACCACGTCCTCAAAGGCCGCAAACACCTCAACTTTTCCGAATGGCTCAAGCCCGGCGAAAAGCAGTTCACCTCCTGGTCCGACCTCGAGGAAATCGCCCAGTCTGTCGCCGATCAGTCCATGCCCCTCCAGGGCTATGACCTCATGCACCCGGAAGCCAAACTCACCCCCGCCGAACGCGAGACGGTCTCCCGCTGGGCCGACTCCGCCATCGGCGTCCCCCGCCCTTGACAGCCATGCTATTTTGAAATTGAGGGGAAGGGCTGCGCCTTCCCCTCTTGCTTTTTCAGTCGCAGCAAACCAAGGAACAAACCAAGGTTCAAACCAACGGAACAAACCGAACAGGCATTGACAATAAAGGACTTAAACCAAAACACCGCGCGAACTTAAATCGCGCGTCAGCTTCTCGAATCCCTCGAACGGCTCGGCCTGGATCCCGGCCGCCCGCGCCCCCTCGACGTAGGCCGGAATGTCGTCGGTGAAGAAGCACTCCTCCGGCCGCGCCCGCGCCGCCTCGATCGCCGCCGCGTAGATCGCCGGCTCCGGCTTCATCGCCTTCACCTCGTGCGACAGCACCAGCTGGTCGAACAGCCGCAGAATCGGGTACCGCTCCCAGACCATGTCGAAGTGAATCGCGTTGGTGTTGGAGAGCAGCACCAGCCGGTAGTCCACCTTCAGCCGCTCCACGAACGCGTACGGCACCAGCGTCTCCGGGAAGAAGATCGAGCTCCAGATCCCGGCGAACTCCTCGTAGCTCAACTGGGTGCCCAGCACCCCGTTCATCGCCTCCACGAACGGCCGCGGCTCGATCCGCCCGCACTCGAGCTCGACCACCAGCCCGGTCGCCCGCAGCCGCTCCGGGATCTCGGCCGCCGGTATCCCGGCCCGCTCCTCCAGCGCCGCGTACCCGCGCCGGAAATCGAAGGGAATGATGACGTTCCCCAGGTCAAAAATGATCGTCTTCAGCTCCGCCATGGCAGACTTCCATGCTACCAATCGCGGATGAATTCGGGTATGATGATGCCAACGTAACGTAGGGAGGTTGTAAATGTCTCACCGCACTTATCTCGCGGTTGTCTTTCTATTTCTGTCTCTGACCGCCGTCGCCCAGGAGACCCGTTCCATGCTCTTCGGGCGTATCCTCGACCCCCAGGGCGCAGCCATCGCCGGCGCCCAGGTCACCATCCGCAACGCCGAAACCGGCGTCGCGCTCAGCTATAAGTCGAATGACACCGGCTACTATGAGGGCAACCTCCTCATGCCCGGTCAGTATGAGGTGATCGCCGAGGTCAAAGGCTTCAAGAAACTGATCCGCAAAGGCGTCACCCTCCCCGTCTCGTCCCGCATCCAGGTCGACCTCAACATGGAGGTCGGCGGCGTCTCCGAGACCATCTCCGTCTCCGCCGAAGCCCCCCTGCTCGAAACCAACGCCGTCTCCTCCGGCCGCGTCATCGACAACAAGTCCCTCATGGAGCTCCCCGTCATGGGTAACTCCGCCATGCTCCTCGTCAAGCTCGCCCCCGGCGTCCAGACCGGCGGCGTCAATAACTACCTCGCCCTCCACTCCAACGCCGGCGGCTCGGACTATAACGTCGGCGGTAACATCGGCGGTAACTCCTGGACCCTCGACGGCTCCCCCAACCAGGGCCCCGGCCGCCGTACCGCCTATCTCCCCTACACCGACGCCGTCGCCGAGTTCAAGGTCGAGACCAATAACTTCGACGCCGGCATCGGCCAGTCCTCCGGCGCCGCCATCTCCATGATCTCCAAGTCCGGCTCCAATGACTTCCACGGCACCGCCACCTGGCAGCACTGGCAGCAGCGCTGGCAGGGGACCCCCTTCTTCGTCAAACAGAACTACTACCGCCGCATCGCCCAGGCCGAGGCCGCCGGCAACTCCGCGCTCGCCAACCAGCTCCGCAATACCGATAAACAGGCCACCGGCCGCTCCAACAACTGGGGCCTCTCCGGCGGCGGCCCCGTCCGCATCCCCGGCGTCTACGACGGCCGCAACAAGCTCTTCTGGTTCTTCACCTACAACGCCTTCAAAGACTCCAAAACCGAGGACGCCGCCAGCTTCAACCGCACCGTCCCTACCCTCAAAGCCCGCGAAGGCGACTTCAGCGACATGTTGACCATCGTTAACAACGGCCCCCGCTACGCCATCCACGACCCCACCACCGTCCGCCGCGACCCCGCCCGCCCCAACAACTTCGTCCGCACCCCCTTCCCCGGCAACAT
>CAYMTH010000184.1:2805-8556 GCA_964393235.1 uncultured Solibacteraceae bacterium
TCGACGCCATCATGAAGCTCTACCCGCTTCCCAACGTCGCCATCGCCCCCAACACCGACCCCGTCAACAACTACCTCGCCTCCCAGACCCCCTACAACTGGAACTACAAAGCCTTCTCCAACCGCATCGACTACCAGCTCTCCGACAAATGGCGCATGTTCGGCCGCTGGTCCTTCAACGACTTCGGCCCCGAAGACCGCGGCGACTGGACCTATGAAACCGCCCGCGGCCTCAACCTCAACGGCCTCGTCCGCAACAACAAGGGTGGCAACATCGACGTCGTCTACACCCAGTCCGCCACCACCCTCTGGAACTTCAACATCGCCATGAACCAGTTCCGCGAGGGCAACATCCAGCCCAAGGCCCTCGAGTACAAGCCCTCCGACATCGGCCTGCCCTCCTACATCGACCAGAAGGCCGGCGACCTCGCCCTCCTCCCCCAGATGGCCATCGCCGGCTACTCCACCATCAGCCCCGGCGGCTACTCCACCTGGACCCGCACCCGCCAGATGACCGTCAAGCTCGAAGGCACCTTCATCCGCGGCAACCACTCCATCCGCGCCGCCTTCGACAACCGCAACCAGTACCGCACCGGCGGCGGCGGCGGCAACACCTCCGGCAACTTCTCCTTCAACCAGAACTACATGCGCCGCAATGACGACGGCTTCACCCCCGCCTCCGACCTCGGACTCGGCATGGCCGCCTTCATCCTCGGCCTCCCCTCCGGCGCCTCCATCGCCACCAACGATACCTACGCCACCCACACCCCCTACTACGCCTCCTTCATCCAGGACTCCTGGCGCGTCACCTCCAAGCTCACCCTCAACCTCGGCCTCCGCCAGGAGTACGAGATGGGCGCCACCGAACGCTACAACCGCATGATGGGCAACTTCGACCCCAACGCCTCCCTCCCCATCGCCGCCGCCGTCCAGGCCAACTACGCCCGCAGCCCCATCGCCGAACTCCCCGCCAGCCAGTTCATCGTCAAAGGCGGTAACACCTATACCGGCGACGGCAACCGCCGCCTCTATAAGAACGAGCTCATGTGGCTGCCCCGCTTCGGCGCCGCCTACCAGGCCAACTCGAAGACCGTCATCCGCGGCGGCTACGGCATCTTCTTCGATACCATCAACGTCCTCAACTTCGGCCCCGACCAGTTCGGCTTCTCCCGCTCCACCAGCTCCATCATCTCCAACGACTTCGGCCAGACATGGAACTTCCCCTCCAACGCCAGCCCGGCCAACTTCCGCAGCCCGCTGATCGACCCCTTCCCCGTCCGCGCCGACGGCTCCCGCTTCGACACCCCGACCGGCGCCGCCCTCGGGGCCATGGCCCGCGTCGGCCGCGGCTTTGGCTACACCGCCTTCGACCAGCCCCACGCCCGCCAGCAGCGCTGGCAGATCGGCCTCCAGCGCCAGGTCGGCTCCAACATGGTCGTCACCGCCTTCTACGCCGGCTCCTACTCCGACCGCATCTCCCTCGGCCGCAACGTGAGCCCCCTGCCCGAACAGTACTGGGCCTCCGGCACCGTCCGCAACGACGCCGTCGCCAACAACCTCAACGCCAACGTCGCCAACCCCTTCTACATCCGTAACCTGAACCAGGCCGACTTCCCTCCCCTGGTCTGGGCCGACATGAACACCAACGGCTTCTTCACCTCGCCCACCATCCGCCGTTCCCAGCTCCTCCGGCCCTTCCCCCACATGAACGGCCTCACCAACAACACCGAGTACTCGGCCTACACCAAGTCCCACGAGTTCCAGGCCTCGTTTGAAAAGCGCTTCGCCAAGGGCTGGAACCTCAACCTCGCCCTCACCAGCATGAACCTCCGCGAGGCCGACATCTTCCTCAACGAGTTCGACACCCAGCGCACCGAGCGGCCCTCCAACGACGGCCGCCCCGTCCGCTTCACCGCCACCGGCGTCTACGAACTCCCCTTCGGCAAAGGCAAGGCCCTCTACTCCTCGGCCAACCGCGCCATGGACCTCCTCGTCGGCGGCTGGCAGCTCGCCGCCACCTACGAATACCAGCCCGGCGCCCTCACCGACTTCGGCAACCTGTTCTACTACGGCAACAACGTCGCCGACGTCGCCAGCGTCAACCGCACCTGGGAGACCTGGTTCAACACCGCCAACTTCGAGCGCAACCAGGCCCGCGGCCCCAACTCCTTCCACCGCCGCGTCTTCCCCACCCGCATCGACGGCATCCGCGCCGATTCCACCAACCAGTGGAACGCCAACATGTCCAAGAACTTCGCCATCACCGAGCGGACCAAGATGCAGCTCCGGCTGAACGCCCTGAACCTGCAGAACCGTTCCCAGATGGCCGGGCCCAACGCCGACCCGTTCTCGACCAACTTCGGCCGCATCGTAAGCCAGACCGCCGCCACCAACCGGTGGATCGAGGTCCAGGCCCGGCTCACCTTCTAACCCGGTTACTTGGCTGGCCGCTTAAACCGGCCGGCCTCCTCCACCTCGATGTTGTTCGTCACGGTGAAGGCGCCCGGCACCGAGTTGACCTGAATCTCGGCGATCGTGCGGTCGGCCGCCGTCGCCAGCACCCCCTCGAGCGTCACGTTGCCGTTCTTCACGATGATGTGAACCGGGTGGTTTCCCGGGGGCGGGTTGTTCGTGATGCCGGTCATCGCCGCCATCCGGGACATGAAGAGCGGCGTGCCGCGGTTGGGATTGTAGCGGACCAGCGACGGGTGGCCGTAGATCGCCACATAGGCGCGCAGGCGGATGTTGTCGTCGTTGGGCGACAGCGGCAGCACCTCGATCTGATTCTCGACCCGGGCGACGCCTTCCACCTTCTTCGTCACCCGCTCGGCGGCCGACTTGAGAAGGGGCCGCGAAGCGTAGCCGCGCAGGACCACCGTGTCGCCCTTAATCGAGAAGCGCAGGTGGTCGAAGACGCCGTAGTCCGGCAGCATGAGGATCTCGCGCTGAATGGTCCGGGCCATGCGGATGACGGCCTGATCGTTGGCTGCCGGCGTCTGCGCGGGCAGCGCGGCGGCCGCGGCGAGGGCGAGAGTGAGAGAGGCAAGTCGCATCGGAGACCTCCTACCGGGTTAGATGTAACGGAGGCCCCGGACGGTTGCGGCCTATTTGGCCGCCGGGACGATCGCGGTGACGCCCGAGGGGAGGTCGATGCCGGCGATCAGTTCGAAGCCGGCGACGGTCCGGCCGTTGACTTCGTAGAGGCGGTTCTCGTCGACCGTGAACCACTCCGGGAACTCGTTCAGCCGGACATAGTTGCGGCGCCAGTTGTGCAGGCGGCGGTGGCGGGCGAAGTCGAACTCGACGCGGGCCGGACGGTTCAGGAAGAGCTTCAGGCCGTCCCCCTCGCGGACGGCGCCGACCTGGAGCCCCGGGCTCCACGGCGCGGCCCGGACGCCCTGCGATTTCATGAGCGCCCAGAGCAGCGCCGTGCGGTTGAAGTTCCCTTCCCCGTACCAGTCCTCGACGTGGCCGTCAGCGCGCTGCATGGCGAGCATGACCTCGATCTCGCTGTCGATCCACTCGAGCGCGGCCGCGACCGGCTCGCGGTTCACCAGATAGATGGCGCTCTCGATCGCGTCGGCGTAGCCGTCGAACGAGCCCAGCTTCGACCCGGCGCGCGGCTCCCAGACCCAGTTGCGGTACCGGGGCAGGTTGCCCAGGACGCGGCGGACGGCCTCGCGGTACTTGCCCTCGCCGGTCACCCGGTAGAACGTGTACATGGCGCCGTAGAGGTAGCCCCAGTTGTCCGAGAGCCGGTCGTCGAGCGGCTTGAGGGTCTCGGTGTCGATGGTGTTGTAGAAGAGGCCGTCGGGGTTGGCCGAGGCGAGCAGGCGGTCGAACAGCCGCGCCAGCGCCGGCCGCATCCGCCCCGCGCGCGGGTCGCCGAGCTGGTGTTCGAGGGCGTACTGCGTCACCAGGCCGACGATGATCTCGTTGCCGTGGTCGCGGAGCTTCAGTTTGCGGTCGCCCTTGTGCGCGGCGAAGTCCCAGGTCATCGACGGGAGGCCGTGGTTAGCCGGCAGCACCTCGTCGAGATAGGCGTCGGCGATGCGCCGTCCCCAGGCGAGGAAGCGGTCGTCGCCGGTGAGTAGGTAGAGGCGCGGGAGGACCTGCAGGTAGTCGCCGTTGAGCTCGCTGTCGGCGGCGGGCAGGTTGCCGAAAGCCGAGCGGACCGGGGCGCGGCGCATGGCGGCGGCGACCATGTCGACCATGCGGGTGGTCCAGGGCGTGGGGCCGAGGTACTCGGTGACGGTAATGAGGCCGTCCTTGGCGTATTCGCCGGCGCCGAACAAGCTGGGCGGGCCGGGCGCGCGGGTCTTGAAAGCGAGGTTGAAGGGGACGCCGTCGGGGGCGGAAGCGAAGCGGATCTCGTTGCGGAGCATGTCGCGCATGCGGCCGTTGTAGAGGCCGGGGTCGGTGAGGCGGGCGGTGAGGATGAGGTAGGGGTAGAGGTCGGCGCCGGAGTTGTGGGGCGTGTAGGTGGGGTTGGGGTCGAGGGGACGGTCGGGGAGGAGGAGGGTCTCGGAGTCCGCCTTTGTAAGCCAGGCGTGCATGAGCCGGGAGGAGGCGGCGAGGGCGCGGGCGTGCTGTTGGGCGTTGCGTTCGATCTGGGCGGGCAGGCAGACGGCCGCGGCGAGGGCAAGGACGGCAATACGCATACCTTCACCATCTACCCGGGCGCTCCCGTCGGAGCGCCCGGGACCGGGAAGGGTTAGAAGTTGACGATGGAGGCGAACGATCCGGCTTCGAGGCTCGCGCCGCCGACGAGGGCGCCGTCGATCTCGGGCTGGGCCATGAGCCCCTTCACGTTGTCGGGCTTGACGCTGCCGCCGTAGAGGATGCGGACGGCCGCGCCGGCCTCGGCGCCGTACTTGGCGGTGACCAGACCGCGCAGCACGCGGTGGGCGTCGGCCGCCATTTCGGGCGTCGCGGTCTTGCCGGTGCCGATGGCCCACACGGGCTCATAGGCGATGACGATCTTGGCGAACGACTCGGCGTCGAGCGGGGCGATGCCGCCGTTGAACTGTTCGGTGAGCACGGCGTCGGTGCGGCCGGCTTCGCGCTCGGCGAGCATCTCGCCGACGCAGACGATGGGGCGGAGGCCCGCGGCGAGGGCGGCCTTGGTGCGCTCGAGCACGGTGGCGTCGGTTTCGCCGAAGAACTGGCGGCGTTCGGAGTGGCCGATGATGACCCACTCGGCGCCGGCGGCCTTGATCATGGGGCCGGAGACTTCGCCGGTGAAGGCGCCTTCGTTCTTCCAGTACAGGTTCTGGGCGCCGATGCCGACGCGGGTGCCGCGCGTGGCTTCGACCGCCGCCGCGATGTTGACGAACGGCGGGCAGATGGCGATCTCACAGTGCTTCGACTCGGCCACGAGGGGCAGGAAGGCGTCGAAGAATTCCTTGGTTTGCGCCGGGTTCTTGTACATCTTCCAATTACCGGCCATTAGCGGGGTTCTCATAACTCTTGTAAGAAGCTGGTTCCTTTCGAAATTTCGGCGCCGAAGTTGGCGGCGATGGTTTGCCCGATGTCGCTCAACGTGGCGCGCGTGCCGAGGTTGACGCCGGCGCGGGTGGAGGGCGAGTAGGCGAGAAGCGGGGTGTATTCGCGGCTGTGGTCGGTCGACGGCGTGGTCGGGTCACAGCCGTGATCTGCGCAGAAGAGGAGGAGGTCGTCGGGGTTCAGCTTCGCCAGCAGCGACGGGACCCAGGCGTCGGCTTCCTCGAGCGCGCGGGCGTAGCCCTCGACG
>CAYMTH010000185.1:0-8530 GCA_964393235.1 uncultured Solibacteraceae bacterium
AGGCGCCGTCTTCGCCGGTGACGGTGGTGAGCTTCGTCGCGCCGCGGGAGGCGGTAACGGCGGCGCCGGGCACGGGGAGTCCGCCGAAGGTGACGGTCCCCCGGTGTTCGGCGGCGCTCAGGGATAGCAGGGCGATCCAGAGGGCCGGAAGTTTGCGCATGGCCGTTTAGTTTTCGGTGGGCTTGGCGATGGAATCGACGACGATGATCTCGACGGGGCCCTTGGTGGTTTCGAGCTTCAGGCCGAGCTGTTCCTGGATGGCGGTGAAGATAGACGGGCCGCCGTTATCGGCGGGCGGGGGCGGGGGCGCGCCGGGGGGCAGGCCGCCGAACGGGCCGCCGCCCTGGCCGGGCTCGGGGGTCCAGTTGAGTTCGATATCGAAGTTGCCGGTAATGCCGGTTTTATCGAGGACGGGGCGGCCGAGCTGCTGGGAGAGCGTCTGGGCGAGGGCCGTCATGGTGGCGCCCTGGAGGTTGGCCTGGCCACGGCCGATGCGGAACATGCCGCGCGGACCGGCGCCGGCGGGGGCGGCCTCCGATGCCTTCATCTTGTGCGGGCCCTTGCCGGCGACGAGCGCGTAGACCGGCAGCTCCTTCGTTTCCTTATGGAATTTGAGCTGGAAGCGGTCCTCGAGGAGGTTCTGAATGAGCGGGCGGTAGAGGGCCATTGCGGGGCGGTCCGGCATGCCCTCGGCCTTGGCGTTGACGTCCCAGCGGTCGGAGGAGATCCAGCCGGGGCCGCCGGTGATCTGGAAGTCGCGGACGTCGAAAGCCTGGCCGATCAACATGCGGACGGGAACGCCGGTGGCCATGAAGCCGCCGGGCTGGAGGCGGAACATGACGCGGTTGTCGTTGGATGCGTTGGGCTTGATGGTGGCGACATCGAAGGACTTGGGCTGCGCGGCCAGCGCGGCCGCGGCGAGGGTCAGGATGCAGATCGGGCGAAGAGCCATATTCTCTTATACGTCTCTTCGCCCGAAAGTTCCCGAAATTTCAGCCGGCGACTTCGGCGTTGGCGCGGTCGATCATGGAGCGGATCCAGGCAACGGTGTAGGCGACGGCGACGCGCGGGCCGCCGACCATGGCGGGGAAATGGTCGCCGATGACGATGCCGTCGAAGTTGACCTCGCGCAGCGCCTTCATGGCCTTGTACATGTCGTAGTAGCCGTTGTCGACGAAGGTCTCGACGAAGTGGGGCAGCGGGGCGGACATGTTGCGGAAGTGGACCTTCCAGATCTTGCCGCGCTCGCCGAAGTACTTGATGGCGGTGACGACGTCGGCGCCCATCAGTTCGCCGCCCTCCAGCCACGTACCGACGCAGAAGCAGACGCCGACGTGTGTGGAGTTGGCCATTTCGAGGGCGCGCTTGTACCCTTCGAAAGTTCCGAAGATGCAGCGCGGGACGCCGGCGAGCATGGGGACGGGCGGGTCGTCCGGGTGGATGCCGATGAAGACGTTGTTCTCCTCGGCGACGGGGGCCACCTTGCGGATGAAGTATTCGTAGTTGTCCCAGAGCTCGTTTTCCGTGTAGACGCGGCCGTGGGAGAGCGGGCCCTTGAAGATCTTGCCGGCCCAGATGCCTTCGCCGCCTTTGGCCATGTTGTAGCCGCGCGCAGGGGCCGCGCCGCGGGTGGTTTCGCGCTCGGTGTGCCAGATGCCGTTGCCCATGTGGGCGTAGGTGACGTAGCGGATGCCGGCCTTGCCGCAGTTCTTCAGGTACTGTTTGTAGGCCTCGATGCGCTCGTCGCGGCCGGGGAGGTTGAGGACGATCTCCTCCTGGTTGCGGTTGCCGTCGTGGCCGATATTCCAGACGCGGATGCCGGCGGACTCGGCGCGGGCCTTCAGGCGAAGGAGGTTCTCGACGTTGTCGTCCTTGCGGTCGATGGTGATGGACGTGTATCGCACGCCGAGCTGGTTGACGAACTGGAGGTCCTCGTCGGTGGGATTGGCGCCTAGCTGGATGGCCATTTTAATTCCGGGCGACCACGGGGTCTTCTTCGGCGGCACGACAGTGGCCGCCTTGACCTGCGACGCGCCGGTAGCCGCGGCGACGGAAAGGGCGAAATCTCTGCGGTTCATGGCGTGCATCCTATCAAAACCGCGGGGTATCCTCAGGAGGATGCTTCGGGTACTGGTTTTGATGATGGCGGCGCTGCCGCTGGCGGCGCAGGCGGACGCGATCGGGCGCGCGGTGGACGCGGAGGCGCCAGCCGCGGCGGCGCTGTTGGAACGGCTGGTGAATCAGAACTCGGGCACGTTTCACGCGGCCGGGGTGAAGGCGGTGGCGTCGATCGTCGACGCGGAGTTGAAGGCGCTTGGATTCACGACGCGGACGATCGACCTGAGCGCAATCGGGCGCGGGGTGCATCTGACGGCGTCGCGGCCGGGGGCGGGGCGGCCGATCCTGTTGATCGGGCACATGGACACGGTGTTCGAGCCGTCGAGCCCGTTTCAGAAGTTCGAGCGGCGCGGGCGGACGGGCGTGGGGCCGGGAACGTCGGACATGAAGGGCGGGCTGGTGGTGATGCTGTCGGCGCTGAAGGCGCTGCAGAAAGCCGGGCAGCTCGACGGCGTGCCGCTGTCCATTTTCCTCACTGGCGACGAAGAGGCGCCGGGCACGGTGTCGATCTCGCGGAAGGAGTTCATCGAGGCGGGCAAGGCGGCGCGGGCGACGCTGTGCTTCGAGACGGGCATCCGGAACGTGTCGCAGGACATGGTGTCGACGGCGCGGCGCGGGTTTACGGGCTGGTCACTGAAGGTTTATGGGAAGACCGGGCATTCGGGCGGGATCTTTTCCGACGACAAGGGCTACGGCGCCGCGTATGAAATCAGCCGGATTCTGCACGAGTTTCAAGCGACGCTGCGGGAACCGAACATGACGTTCAACGTCGGCCTGCTGCTGGCCGGCACGGCGCCGCAGGTGAGCGCCGACGGCGCGGCGACGGTGAACGGGAAGGACAACATCATCCCCGGCGAGGCGATCGCGAAGGGCGAGATCCGCGCGCTGACGCCGGAGCAGGTGGCGCGTGTGAAGGACCGCATGTACGCGATCGCGGCGAAGAATCTGCCGGGCACGCGGGCGGAGTTGACGTTCGAAGAGGGCTATCCGCCGATGGCGCCGACGCCGGGAAACAAGCGGCTGCTGGCGCTGTTGAACGAAGCGAACCGCGAGGGCGGGCTGCCGGAAGTGGGCGAGCTCGACCCGATGCTGCGGGGCGCGGGGGACATCTCCTTCATCGCGCCGTACGTCGATTCGTTGAGCGGGCTGGGGGCGATCGGGGCGGGCGCGCACGCGCCGGGCGAGTCGGTCGACCTCGAGAGCCTGCCGCGGCAGGCGAAGCGGGCGGCGCTGTTGATCCGGAAACTGGCGGCGATCGAGGAACCGCGGCACACGGTGATCTACGAGAGGCCGAACGAGTTCGCGGGCTGGCCGGCGAACCACGGCATCTGGCAGTGGGGGAACGAGATTCTGACGGGCTTCGACGTGGGCCCGTATGTATTCCGGGAGAAGGGCCACGCGATCAGCAAGGAGCACGCGCCGCGGCAGATGCTGGCGCGGTCGAAGGACGGCGGCGAGACGTGGACCATTGAAGAGCCGAAGTCGTTGGAACTGCCGGCGGGGATCTCGTATCAGGGCTATCCGGCGGGCCAGGGCGCGACGTGGAAGGAACTGGCGAAGCCGATCGATTTCACGCGGCCGGACTTCGCGTTCACGGCGCGCATGACGGGCAATCCGGGCGTGTCTCGCTTCTACTATTCGTATGATCGCGGCAAGACGTGGGAGGGTCCGTTCCGGCTGCCGGACTTCGGGCACAAGGGCACGGCGGCGCGCACCGATTACCTGGTGAACGGCAAGCACGACCTATTCCTGTTCACGACGCTGGGCAAGGCGAACGGGCGCGAGGGGCGCGTGGCGTGCACGCGGACGCGCGATGGCGGGAAGACCTGGACGCTGGAGGGATTGATCGGTCCGGAGCCCGCCGATGGGGAATACGCGATCATGCCGGCGTCGGTGCGGCTGGGACCGTCGACGCTGTACGTCGCGGTGCGGCAGCGCGGGTTCATCGAGGCCTACCGGTCGACCGACGACGGGAAGACGTGGAAGGCGGAGGGGAAGATCGCCGCGGAGATCGGCGCGGGGAATCCGCCGAGCCTGTTGAAGCTGCGGGATGGGCGGCTGGTGGTGATCTACGGTTACCGGCGGCCGCCGTTTGGAATGCGGGCACGGGTGAGCGCGGACCAGGGCCGGACGTGGGGCGAGGAGATTGTGCTGCGCACCGATGGGGGCAACACGGACCTCGGCTATCCGCGATCCGTGGAACGGGCGGACGGGAGGGTCGTCACCGCCTACTACTACAATCTGGACAACCGGAAGGTGCGGTTTATCGGCGCGACGATCTGGAAGCCTTAGGTGGTTTAGGAGACCAACGCGCCGAGCCAGCCGAACAACTTGTGGCGCAGCGTGCGGCGCGGGGGGCGGCGCTGACGGGGAGGCGCGGGCTGGAACAGAGACTCGGGAATGGCGCGGTGGATGGTCTGCGAGGCGTCAGGCATGCCGCTGCGGGCGCGGGCTGCGGCGGTAGAACGGACGGGGGCCATGGGCGCCGGGCGATTAGAAGATTCGTTCAGTTGCATTGCGATCGGAGAAACTTATTCGAAAAAGCCGTTGATCCAGGCCTTCAGGCGCTCGCTGATGGACGGCGGGGGGGCGGGCACGGGATCGGGATCGAGGGCGGGCCGGTAGATGTCCCGAGCCACCGGGCGGCGCGGTTCGACGGCGGGCGCGGCAAGCAGCGGCTCAAGCGGAATGGGAGAATGCGTGTTCACCGGCATGCCGGCGCGCGCCCGGAGCGCGGCCATCGAACGGACGGATGGGATGTTGGTGGGTGTAGCCGAGTCGGCATGGCAGTTCTGGTCGATGATGGTGCGCGACCAGGCGAGCCGGGCCCGGACCGGCGGCTCCGCGGCTGGCGCCGCCGCGGGTTGCGGCTCAACAGGCCGGGGCGCGGACTTCGGACGGTGCCGGGGGCGTTCCGCGTATCGTTTCGGAATGCCCGGCATCTTGACTGTCTCAACGTTTCGCTGTGCCATGGAAATTCAAATGTAGCAACGGGCTCTGCGGCGGCCCATGAGCCGATGGTACGGCGCCGGTGAAACCCGGGGCCCAGTACCCGGTACTAATATCAGCCCTTGCGCCGCAGGCGTATCTGCCAGGCGACCCGCAGCGCGCCGGCTAGGACAGCTTCGGAAACCGCGCGCAGAAGCACGTGCGTGGCGCCCTTGCGACCCCAGCCGCCCTTGAAGGGCACGAACGCGTCGGGCCGTTCGGCAACGAAATCCGCCTGCTGTTCGGGAGTGAGCATCAGGTTGCCATAGCCGTCGCGAACATGGGCGAGCGTGGCAAAAATGCGACCGCCAACGCGAAACTCGACCGAGCCCATGTGGGAGCCTTCGACGGCGCCGTCGAGCGCGAGCGCGAGGCGGCGGAAGTCGTCGGGGGTCATGCGGCAATTCTAACGCGGCCGGTGAGGATAGAATAACGGGCCATGACCCTTTTCGACCTTACCGGCAAAGTCGCCGTCGTCTCCGGCGCGGCGCAGGGAATGGGCCGGGCGATGGCGCTGGCGATCGCCGAGGCAGGCGCCCACGTCGTGCTCGTCGACCGCAACGGCCCCGGCGCGGAGCGCACCGCGGGCGAGGCGGCGGCGCTCGGACGGCGCGCGGTGCCGGTGACCATCGACGTATCCGAACCCGAGCAGGTGCGCTCGCTGTTCGCGACCATCGACCGCGAGTTCGGCCGCATCGATTTCCTCGCCAACGTCGCGGGCGAATCGATCATGGCGCGGCCGGAGGAGATCGCTCTCGCCGACGTCGAGCAGGTGTGGCGCAACCTTGTGCTGGGCCGGTTCTGCGCATGCCAGGAGGCGGGGCGGCGGATGCTCGCCGCCGGCGGCGGGTCGATCGTGAACATCGGTTCCATCGCCAGCGTGACGGCACTCGGGCGCGGGCACATCGCCTACTCGATGGCCATGGGCGCGGTGGTGCAGATGACGCGTGAGCTTTCCACCGAGTGGGCTTCCAGCGGCGTACGGGTGAACGCGATTCTGCCGGCGCAGGTGATGAACCCGGGACTCGAAGCGCGGATCGCCGAGACGCCGTCGCTGCGCGATAAGTTCCTGTCCGGAATACCCGCCGGGCGCTTCGGGCATCCGGACGATATCCGCGGACTGGCGGTGTTGCTGGCCTCCGACGCGTCGAAGTGGCGCGCCGCGGAGGCCGCAATGACCCTGTACCGCACGATGCAATTGATCCGCGCATGCGAAGAGCAACTGGCGCGCTGCCACGCCAAGGGTCTGGTGCATGGCGCCTGCCACACCTACGTCGGGCAGGAGGCGATCGCGGCGGGCGTGTGCGCGCACCTGACGGCGGAGGACGCCGTCTTTTCGACGCACCGCGGCCACGGCCACGCGCTGGCCAAGGGCATGGCCCCGGGGGAGTTGTTCGCCGAACTGTTCGGGCGCGCGACGGGTTGTTCGCGCGGACGCGGCGGGTCGATGCACCTGTTCGCGCCGGAGATCGGCATGATGGGCACGAGCGGCATTGTCGGCCCGTCGATTCTGCAGGCGGCCGGCGCGGCCTACAGCTTCGCGCTGCGCAAGACGCCGCAGGTCGCCGTGGCCTTCTTCGGCGACGGCGCGGCCAACAACGGCGCGTTCCACGAAGGCCTGAACATGGCCTCTATCTGGAAGCTGCCGGCGCTGTTCGTGTGCGAAAACAACCAGTTCGCCACCGAGGTTCCGTTTGCGTATGCGGCGGGCAACGCCGACGTCGCCTCCCGCGCGGCGGCCTACGGAATGACCGGCGTGCAGGTGGACGGCAACGACGTGCTGGCCGTGAGCCAGGCGGCCGCCGAGGCCGTGGCGCGGGCCCGGCGCGGCGATGGGCCGACGCTGCTCGAGTGCAAGACCTACCGTACGCGCCCGCACGCCGAGGGCATGGGCGACTATACCTATCGCACGCGCGAGGACGTGAACGCGTGGCGCGATCGCTGCCCGATCAAGCGGCATCGCGAGTGGCTCATCGAGAGTGGACAGGCGACCGCGGAGGCGCTTGACGCCATCGACGCGGAGATCGCCGCGGTGGTGGCCGCGGCCACTGAGGCCGCCGAACACGCACCCGCGCCGGACTCGCTCGACGCGACCACGCACGTCTACGCCGCGCCCCGGCCGATCCTGGGCGAACGCGGCCCGGGCGGCGCGCGCGAGTTGACGCTGGCCGGCGCGACGCTCGAGGCGCTCGACCGCGAGATGGCGGCAAATCCCAATATCTTCGTGTTCGGCGAAGGGATCGGCGTGCGCGGTGGCAACTTCGCGACGACCATCGGGCTCTTCGCCAAGTACGGCGCCGAGCGGTTGCGCGACACGCCGATCGCCGAGCGCGGCTTCGTCGGCATGGCGGGCGGCGCGGCGATGACCGGCGCGCGGCCCGTGGTCGATTTCATGTTCATCGACTTCATCAACGACGCCTTCGGCGAGATCGTCAACCAGATCGCGAAGATGCAGTACATGAGTTCCGGGCGGCTGAAGATGCCGGTGCTGCTGCGCGGCTGCATCGGCATCGGGCACAGCGCGGCGACGCACCATTCGGGCAGCTATTACTCGATTTACGGCCATATCCCGGGCCTGCGCGTGGTGGTGCCGTCGACGCCCTACGACGCCAAAGGGCTGTTCACGCACGCGCTGCGCACCGACGATCCGGTGCTGTTTCTGGAGCCCCGCGAACTGATGGGTGTAAAGGGGCCGGTGCCGGAGGAGGACTACGAGATCGAGTTCGGCCGCGCGCGGATTCTGCAGCAGGGTGACCGCGCGACGGTGGTCGGCATCGGGCTGATGGCGCAGCGCGCGCTGGCGGCGGCGCGCGATCTGCCGGTCGAGGTGATCGACCCGCGCACGGTGAGTCCGCTCGACACGGGCACGATTCTCGAATCGGTGCGCAAGACCGGCCGGCTGCTGATCGTCGACGAGGCGTTCGCGCCTTACGGCTTCGGCGCGGAGGTGGCGGCGCGGATCGTCGACGCGGGCTTCGACTCGCTCGACGCGCCCATCCGGCGGCTGAACGGCGCCTTCGCGCCGACGCCGTACAGCCCGGCGCTCGAGGCCGCGGTCATCCCGTCGCAGGAACAGATTGGCGCGGCGATCCGCGCGTTGATGGAGGAGTAGCGGATGGCGATCGAGATCACGGTGCCGCGCCTCGGCTGGTCGATGGAAGAGGGTATCTTCGCGGGCTGGCTGAAGGCGAACGGCGACGCGGTGCGCGCGGGCGAGCCGTTGTTCGCGCTCGAAAGTGACAAGGTGACGATGGAGGTGGAGGCGCTCGATTCGGGCACGCTGCACATCCCGCCCGATGCACCGGCGCCCGGCGCGACGGTGACGGTCGGGCAGAGGCTCGGCTACCTTCTAGCTGCTGGAGAGCAGCCCCCCGGCCCACGGCCCGCCGCTCGCGGCGTCGATGAGCATGTGGACGCCTTGGAA
>CAYMTH010000186.1:0-8529 GCA_964393235.1 uncultured Solibacteraceae bacterium
CCTGGATTTCGGGTGGAGCGTAGCCGAGCGTCCGGCAGAAGTTCTCGTTGGCGGTCAGAATGGCGCCGTCGAGGTTGAACTCGATGACGGCCTGCGACTTCGAAATGGCTTGAATCTGGCCGGAGAAGTCCGCCGAAGTCATCTTCTGGGCTGTGACGTCGGTGGCAAACTTAATGACCCGGAACGGGTGTCCGGCGGCGTCGAAAAGTGGGTTGTAGGTAGCCTGGATCCAGACTTCTTTTCCGCCCTTGCCGATCCGCTTGTACTCGGCGGCTTGGAATTCGCCACGGTTGAGCGCCTGCCAGAAGCGACGGTACTCGTCGGAGGCAGCCTCAGCCTCGGGGACGAAGATCCGGTGGTGCCGTCCCTTGATCTCGTCCAGAGTGTACCCGAGGGTGTTTAGAAAGTTGTCGTTGGCGCGGACGATGGTGCCGTCGAGTTCGAATTCGATGACGGCTTGGGATCGCTCGATCGCACGGACGATGGCGGCGGACTCTTGCGCGGCCGTCGCGATGGAATCGGATTTGGGCTGACGTACGGTAGCCACAGGACCTCCAAGATAGTTCGGAAAAGCTGTTTAGGAAGCCGGCCGGGTCTTCCTGAGCTACTTTATCGTCCGAAATTGAAAATTCTTAGGGTCAGATCTTCCCGGTAAGGCGAATCCGAGGACTTGGTATCGTAAAGCGAGACCCATGCGAACCGCGCTATTTCTAATGACCGCCGGCCTGCTTGCGTACCCGCAAGAGAAAGCCAACCTCTATGTGGTGCACCAGATCAAGCAGGAAGCCCTCGAAAACTCCAAGGTGATGGACCACCTGTTCTGGCTCACCGATGTCAACGGACACCGACTGACGAACTCGCCGGGTTTTGACCGGGCGGCGAACTGGGTGAAGAAGACGCTGAACGAGTTCGGCGTCGAAGAAGTCCGGTTCGAGAAGTGGGGGCCGTTCGGGCGCGGTTGGACCTATTCGCGGTTTTCGGCCGACCTGGTTGAACCTTCATACTCGCCGCTGATCGGCTATCCGAACGCCTGGACGGGCAGCACGGCGGGCCCAGTGGAAGCCGAGGTGATGATGGCGCCGGTGCGGGTGGAGGCGGATTTCGAGAAGTGGAAGGGGAAGCTGAAGGGCAAGATAATCGTGATGGAGCCGGAGCGGTCGATCGGGCTGCACACGATTGCGCGGGGCCGGCGGTACGCGGACGCGGATCTGGCGGCGGAGGCGATGGCGCCGGATCCGGCGCCGACGGGCGTGTTCGGGTTGCAGGGCGGTCCGCAGCGGCCGGGGCAGCCGATGTCGCGCGAGGCGGCGCGGGTGTTCCGGAGCAAACTGCACCAGTTCTTCCTCGATGAGGGCGTGGTGGCGGTGTTCATGCCGGGGTACCGCGGCGAGGCCGGGACGGTGTTCGCCGGCAGCGGGAGTTCGCAGGATCTGAAGGCGCCGGTGCCGCCGCCGATCGTGTCACTGACGATCGAGCACTACAACCGGATCGCGCGGTTGCTGGCCAAGAAAGTGCCGGTCAAGGTCCGGCTGGACGTGAAGACGGAGTTCTACGACAAAGGCGTCGACACCTACAACGTCATCGCGGAGATCAAGGGGACGAAGCGGCCCGAAGAGGTGGTGATGATCGGGGCGCATCTCGACTCGTGGCATGGGGCGACGGGGGCGACGGACAACGCGGCCGGGTGCGCCGTAGCGATCGAGGCGCTGCGGATCATCAAAGCGCTGAACCTGAAGACCGACCGGACGGTGCGGATCGCGCTGTGGAGCGGGGAAGAGCAGGGGTTGTACGGGTCGAAGGCGTACGTGAAAGAGCACTTCGGGGATCCGGCGAATATGCAACTGAAGCCGGAGCACGCGAAGCTGCAGGCCTATTTCAACCTCGATAACGGGGGCGGGAAGATCCGCGGCGTTTACCTGCAGGGGAACGACATGCTGCGGCCGATCTTCGAGGCGTGGCTGGCGCCGTTTAAGGACTACGGGGCGTCGACGCTGACGATCCGGAACACGGGTTCGACAGACCACGTGTCGTTCAACGCGCTGGGATTGCCGGGGTTCCAGTTCATTCAGGACCCGCTCGAATACTTCTCGACGACGCATCATTCGAACATGGACGTCTACGATTACGTTCCGAAGGGCGACCTGATGCAGGCGTCGGCGATTCTCGCCTCATTCGTTTACCACGCGGCGACGCGGGACGAGATGCTGCCCCGGAAGCCGCTGCCGAAACCGCAGCCGGAACGGCGCGGGGAAGGGAGCGCGAATGCGAGCAGCACTGGCAATTAGTCTGCTGGCGGCGCTGCCGGCGGCGGCCGAACTGAAGACCGACATCGAGTTCTCGCGGCCGGGCGGCGTCGCGCTGACGCTCGATGCCTACGTGCCGGAAGGCAAGGGCCCGTTCCCGGCGGTGATCATCGTTCACGGCGGGGGCTGGGAGGCCGGTACGAAGACAACGTACGTGCCGCCGCTGTTCGAGCCGCTGTCGAAGGGCGGGTTCGCGTGGTTTTCGATCAACTACCGGCTGGCGCCGGCGCACCGTTTTCCGGCCATGGCGGAAGACGTGGACGCGGCGATCCGTTGGGTGAAGAAAAACGCGAAGGCGTACAAGGTGGACCGGAAGAAGATCGCGCTGATGGGGGAATCGGCGGGCGGACATCTCGTGGCCTATGCGGGCGCGCGGGGGAGGGGCGAGACGAAGGTCGCTGCCGTGGTCTCGTTTTATGGTGTGCACGATATTCTGGCGCGGTCGAAGAAGATGGGCGAGATCGGGAAGAACGTGCGCCAGTTGCTCGACGTAACGGAGGCGAGTCCTGACGCGGAGGCGAAGCAGCGGGCAGCGTCGCCGATTACCTACGTCCACAAAGGCATGCCGCCGTTCCTGATGATTCACGGGACGGCGGACAAGGCGGTGCCCTACGAGCAGTCGCCGCTGATGTGCGCGAAAATGAAACAGGTGGGAGCGCCGTGCGAGGTATTCACGGTGGAGGGCGCGCCGCACGGGATCGGCCCGTGGGAGAAGGTGCCCGCCTATCAAAAATACAAGGAGAAAATGGTCGAGTGGCTACGCCAGACGTTGAAATAGAGCAGGTGTCCGTTGCGCAGCAGGTGATGGATCTGGAGAAGCAGTATCTGCTGCAGAACTACGGGCGCTACCCGCTGGCGGTGAAGCGCGGGAAGGGGACGTGGCTTTACGACTTCAACGGCAAGCGGTACCTCGACCTGATCAGCGGCATCGGGGTGAACGCGTTGGGGCATGCGCATCCGCGGCTGACGCGGGTGATCCGGGAGCAGGCGGGTTTGCTGATCCACTGTTCCAACCTGTACTTCCACGAGTATCAGGGCAAGCTGGCCGAGCGGTTGGCGCGGATCAGCGGGCTGCAGCGGAGCTTTTTCTGCAACTCGGGGACGGAAGCGACCGAGGGCGCGATGAAGATGATCCGGTCGCACGGCAACGGCGTGTCGCCGGAGAAGATCGAGATCGTATCGCTCGACAATTCGTTCCACGGGCGGAGCCTGGGGGCGCTGTCGATCACGGGGCAGCCGAAGTACCGGAAGGACTTTGAACCGCTGCTGGCGGGTCCGCGCTGGATTCCGGCCAACGACATCGCGGCGCTCGAGGCGTCGGTGAACGAAAAGACCGCCGGCATTGTGCTGGAAGGGATTCAAGGCGAGGGCGGCATCTATCCGATGGACGCGGCGTTTCTGCGCCGGGCCCGGCAGTTGGCCGACCAGTACAACGCGCTGCTGGTGTTCGACGCGACGCAGTGCGGCGTGGGTCGGACGGGCAAGTGGTTCTCCCACCAGTTGACGGCGCCCGACGTGCATCCGGACGTGATGGTGACGGCCAAGCCGCTGGCGTGCGGGCTGCCGCTGGGCGCGGTCATGTGCAACGAGCGCGCGGCGGCGTCGATCCGGCCGGGCATGCACGGGAGCACGTTTGGCGGCGGGGCGCTGGCGTGCCGGGCGGCCATCGAGTTCATCGACATCATGGAAGGCGGACTGCTCGAGCAGGTGACGCGCGTGGGCGACTACTTCGCCGCCGGGTTGCGAGACCTGCAGACGAAGCACTCGTTCATCAAGGAAGTGCGAGGCGCCGGGTTGATGATCGGCGTGGAACTCGACCGGCCCGGGAAGAACTACGTGATGCGCGGGATCGAAGAGGGACTGCTGTTCAACGCGACGCACGACACGGTGCTGCGTTTCCTGCCGCCGTATGTGCTGACGGAGAAAGAAGTGGACCGGGCGCTGCGGATCCTGGGCAAGCTGTTCCGGGTTGTGAAGGTTTAGCGGATAAGAATTATTCTCACTTGAGATAAACCTGCATCCTGTTCGGGACATATGCATCGAAGTGAATATGGACGTCGAGCAGAAGATGCAGTGGTTTCGCGACCGCTGTGTGGAAGCGGGACTGCCGTGCACCCATCAGCGCCAGGTGTTGTACCGCGCGTTGCTGGAGGCGGTGGATCACCCGAGTCCGGAGATGCTCTACGAACGTGTTAAGCGCGACATCCCCAGCGTTTCGCTGGGCACGGTCTACCGCAATATAAAGACTTTTCTCGACAACGGCCTGATAGGGGAAGTGAGCCTGCACCACGGGACGCTTCGTCTGGAGGCGAACAATGCTCCGCATCACCATCTGGTGTGCCGCGCGTGCCGGAAGATGTTCGATCTGCCGGCGGAACAGGTGGAGGGCCTCCGTTTGCGCGAGGGGCTGCCGGCCGGGTTCCAACTGGAGCGTGTCGTTGTCGAAGCCCACGGCCTCTGCGCCGCCTGTTCTCATACTCAAACCACTTAGGAGATTCAACAAATGCTTGGAGTTGGAGATAAGTTTCCCGCCTTTTCGATGATGGCCACGGTGAGCCGTGAAAAGGGCAAGGAATTCGAGACGATCACGGACGCGAGCTTCGCGGGCAAGTGGAAGGTCTACTTCTTCTGGCCGATGGACTTCACGTTCGTCTGCCCGACGGAGATCGCGGCGTTCGGGAAACTGGCGAAGGATTTCGCCGATCGCGACGCGCAGGTTCTGGGCGGTTCGACGGATTCGGAGTTCGTCCACCTGGCGTGGCGGAACAACCACGACGATCTGCGCGATCTGCCGGTCCCGATGCTGGCCGACAAGAAGCAGGAACTGGGCAAGGCGCTCGGTGTGCTGCACAAGGGCATCGGCATGTACCTCCGCGCGACCTATATCGTCGATCCGGAAGGCACGATCCGCTTCGTCAGCGTGAACGACCTCTCGGTCGGCCGCAACCCGCAGGAAGTGCTGCGCGTGCTCGACGCCCTGCAGACCGACGAACTCTGCCCCTGCAACTGGGAAAAGGGTCAGCCCACGCTGTAAGCTTCGCACCACAGACGGGCGGGCTTACCGGCCCGCCCTTTTTATTGGGGAACACGAAAGAGATATGAACCTGGAACAATTACTCGACACGGTGCCGGCCTCGGCGAAGGATCTGAAGCTGAACCTCAGCAACCTCCTGCAGCAGCCGGAACTGACCAAACAGCAGATCTGGGGCACGGCGGTGACGGCGGCGATCACGGCGCGGAACGCGGCGCTGACGGCGGCGATCACGGAAGCCGCGGCGGCGCACATCGCGATCATGGGGATGAACAACATCTATTACCGCTTCCAGCACCTGACCGAGAACAAGAAGTACGGCACGATTCCGGCACGGCTGCGGATGAACATCATCCGGACGCACGGCATCGACCCGGTGGATTTCGAGCTGTTCTGCATCGCGGCGAGCGCGATCAACGGCTGCGGCGTGTGCATTGATTCGCACGAGCGCGTGGTGCGGGAGAAGGGCACTGGCGAGGATGTGATCCTGGCCTGTGTGCGGATCGCGTCGGTGATTCACGGGCTGGCGACGGTGTTCGACGCCGCCTAACGTTTGCTGCCGAAGCCGAGGTCGATGAGGCCTCCGCTGATGAACTGGACGGCGAGGGCGGTGAGCAGCATGCCCATGAGGCGGGTCATGATGTGGATGCCCGTCTCGCCGAGGTAGCGGCGCACGCGGTCGGCGGCGCTGAGCGCGCCGTAGGAAGCGAGGGCGGTGGCGGCGAGAGCCGTGAAGATGAGCAGGAGCTGCCACCACTGGGGAGTCGGGCCGATGAGGACCATCACCGTCGAGATGGCGCCGGGGCCGGCCAGCATCGGCATGCCGAGGGGAATGATGCCGACATCCTCCTTGTGCGCGCCTTCCTCGGCTTCGCCCGGGACTTCGTTGGTGGCGGGGCGCTTGGCCTGCACCATGTCGATGCCGATCAGCAGCAGGATCAACCCGCCGGCGATCCGGAAGGCGGGCATGGTAATGCCGAGGAGTTTGAAAACCTGGGCGCCGACGAGACCGAAGCCGCCGAGGACGAGGAAGCAGGTCCAGGCGGCGCGTTTCGCCATCCGCTTGCGATGATCCTGCGAGTGGCCCTCGGTCATGACGAGGAAGGCCGGGATCGTGGCGACCGGGTCGACCAGAAACAGAATCGACGAGAGCGCGACGGCGAAGAATTGCCAACCACTGGCGACGTCGATCGGCATGGCTTTCCTTCAGTATCGGTATAATCGAGCCTTGTTCGCTAGTCACCAGATTACGCCCGTGCAGTGGCGCACGTTGATCGCGGCGATGGCCGGTTGGATGCTGGATGCGCTGGACGTGATGTTGTACTCGTTCGCGCTGTTGTCGATGCAGCAGGAGTTCGGGCTGACGGGCGCGCAAGCGGGAACGTTGACGACCGTCACGCTGGCCGCGGCGGCGCTGGGCGGAACGATGGCGGGGGTCCTGGCCGACCGGTTCGGGCGGACGCGGGTGCTGATGGGGTCGATCCTCACGTACTCGATCTTCACGGCGATGATTGCGACGTCGCATTCGTTCACGGAGTTGCTGATCTGGCGGGCGCTGGTGGGCCTGGGGTTGGGCGCGGAGTGGTCGGCGGGGACCGTGCTGGTGGCGGAGACGTGGCCGGCGGAACACCGGGGGAAGGCGATCGGCATCACGCAGTCGGGCTGGGCGTTGGGGTATCTGGCGGCGGCGGGGCTGGCGGCTTGGATTCTGCCCACCTACGGGTGGCGGCCGTTGTTCGCGATCGGGGCGCTACCGGCGTTGTTGACGCTGTGGATCAGGAAGAGTGTGCCGGAGCCCGAGACGTGGGTGGCGGCCGAGCGGATCCCGGTGGGGGAGCGGTTCCGGCAGATCTTCGGCGCCGGGTTGCGGCGGTACACGTTCGTGGCGATCGCGATGTCGAGCCTGGTGCTGTTCGCCTATTGGGGGCTGTTTACGTGGGTGCCCGCGTACCTGGCGGCGCCGGTGGAGAAGGGCGGCGCGGGGTTGAGCATCGTCAAGAGTTCGGCCTGGGTGGCGCCGATGCAGGTGGGCGCGCTGCTTGGCTATCTCCTGTTCGGAATGCTGTCGGACCGGTTCGGGCGGCGGCCATCGTTCGCGTTGTTTCTGACTGGCGCGGCGGTGGTGACGATCCTCTACGGCGGGGCGGCGCGGAGCCCGGAGACGCTGTTGCTGCTGGGGCCGCTGGTGGGCTTTTTCGGGCACGGCTATTACAGCGCGTTCGGCGCGATCTTGAGCGAACTGTATCCTTCGACGGTTCGGGCGACGGCGCAGGGGCTCTGCTACAACGGCGGACGCGTGATGAGCGCGTTCGCGCCGGCGGTGATCGGGGCGATGGCGGACCGGCACGGGCTGGGCACCGCATTGACGCTGACGGCCGGGTTCTTCCTGCTGGGAGGCTGGCTGGTATTCGCGCTTCCGGAAACGAAGGGGCGTGCGCTTAACACTTCTTTACCCTCGCGTTAGTGCCATTTCGGGGTAACCCATCGTCTTCTCTGACGTGAGCAGACTGGTAATCCTGGCATTGGCGACGATCGGAGCGTGGGCGCAGGGGCGTGTCATGGGCACTGTCACCGCGGCCGATGTCGCCGCGCGGCGGTTCAGCGTGCAGACCGATCAGGGCGAGTTGTACGCCGTGCAGGTGCTGCCCGAAGCGAAGGTGCAGCGGATTGCGCCGGGGCAGACGGACCTGACGAAGGCGGAGGCGGCGGAGTTGGCCGCACTGGCGAAGGGCGATCGCGTGCTGGCGCGCGGGCAGCAGGACGCGGCGGCGAAGACGCTGCTGGCGGGCCAGGTGGTGGTGATTCCGCGGCAATCGATCGAGTCGCGCGACGCGGCGCGGCAGCGGGAGTGGCGCACGAACGCGGTCAGCGGTGTGGTGAAGTCATTGGAGCCGTTGACGGTGCAATCGCGCGGGAACGCGGTGTGGACGGTGGATGCGGCGGCCGTGAAGTCGGTGCACCAGTATGCGGACGACTCATCGAAGTTCGCCAACGCGCGGACAGCGCAGGTGAGTGAACTGCGGGTGGGCGATCAGGTGAAGGTGCTCGGCGTACGGGACGCGGAGGCGAAGACCGTGAAGGCGTCGGAGGTGGTGTTCGGGCGATTCACGACGATCGGCGGCGAGATCAAGTCGCTCGATGCGGAGAAGCGGACGTTAACCGTTTACGATCTCACGGCCAAGAAGAATCTCGTAG
>CAYMTH010000187.1:0-405 GCA_964393235.1 uncultured Solibacteraceae bacterium
CCAATGCGTGGTGGTGGCGGTGGGCGGATGGGGCGTGGTGGTTGGGGCCGTGGAGGGGGGCGGGGGAGGGGGGCCAGGAGTCGGGGAAGAGGCGGCGGGAGGCGCGGGCGGGAAGGCGCCGGGAGAAGGACTTGAAGAACTTGTGGGAGCGGTAGCAGAAGCTGTAGCGGGCTTCGGGGTGGCGCTCGGGGAGGCCGTGGAGGATTTCGCGCGAATAAACGCCGACGCCGGTGAGTTCGGCGCCGGTGGAGTACGTTGCGTCGAGAGCGATGCGCACCGGCCTATTGTGGCACGGCGACGGTTTCGCGGGGCATGCTGGCGCGGAGGAGATCGGCGAGGGGATCGGCAGGGCAAGCGAGGCTGCGCCCGTGTGCATCTTAGAGGAGGGGCGGGCAGTCAGAACGG
>CAYMTH010000187.1:415-3713 GCA_964393235.1 uncultured Solibacteraceae bacterium
CGAGGACGATTTCGTGGGCGTCGTAGACGAGCGGCGGGGTGGCGGAGCGGCGGCCGGTGCGGTTTTCGACCCAGCGGACGGCGCGGTCCGGGAGCGGCTCAGGCGCGGCGGGCGGGCCGAGGGCGAGGACGGCGAACTGCTCGGGGCCGGTGCGGGCGAGGAGGTCGGCGTCGGGGAAGAGTTCGCGGACCATTTCGCTGGTTTCGATGAGGGCCATGTCGCGGGCCTGGGCGCCGAAGACGTCCTGCATGCGGCCGTAGCCGGTGAGGGTGATGACGGAGAGGCGGGCGTGCTTGTGCCAGCGGGCGGCGAGGCGGCGGACGGTCTCGCCGAGGTAGAGGAAGCCGGCGCGGGAGGTGAGGCCCGTGAGGTCGTCGCCGCCGGGCAACGGCGCGCGGGCGATGAGGGCCTGCTGGCGCTCGAGGGCGGCGCGGAGGGTGCGGGCGAGCGGGAGGCAGTCGAGGTCCTCCTTGAGGAGGTAGCCGGCGGCGCCTTCGCGCATGGCGGTGAGGGCGAGGGACTCGTCTTCGCGGACGGTGAGGATGACGAAGGGGGTGCGCGGGGCGAGGTCGCGAAGGCGGAGATAGGGCTGGAGGCCGGTGGAGCCGAGGTCGAGGAGGATCAGGTCGTAGGGATCATCTTCGAGCGACTGGGCGGCCTCATCGGCGGTCTCGGCGTGGAAGAGTTCGACGGGGCGGCCGAGGAGGTTTTCGTGGGGACGCTCTTCGAGTTCATCGAGAGCTTCCTGGACGAGGCCGGCGTCCCAGGGATCGTCCTCCACCAACAATAAGCGCACTCGAGTCTTTTCGCCCGCGGGCATTGCCAATTCCTCCGAACATATAGTGGTCCAGGCGGCGGAAAAATCTCACGACGCCATCTGATATTCCTTCAATTTCCGGTATAGGGTGGTGCGGCCGATGCCGAGGAGGCCGGCGGCCATGAGACGGTCGCCCTTGGTGAATTCGAGGGCGTGGATAATGGCGCGGCGCTCCATTTCGATGAGAGGCAGGATGGGGGAGTCGAGGAAGCGGGCGTCATCGGTGGCGACGGGGTTGGCGAACGCGGCGGGGGCGGCGGCGGGGGCGAAGAAAGAGGCCCCGGCGGCGGCGGTGGCGGCCATGGCGATGCCGGGTCCGCGGCGGGCGTAGAGGAAGTTCTGGACGGGCGAGGGAAGGTCGTTGAAATGGAGCAGCGGGCCGGTGCGGACGGCGACCATCTGCTGGATCATGTTCTCGAGTTCGCGGACATTGCCGGGCCATTCGTAGGCGAGCATGGCGTCCATGGCTTCCTGGGTGAAGGTGTGGTTGGAGCCGTACTTTTTCAGGAAGTGCTGCATGAGGAGCGGGATGTCCTCTTTGCGTTCGCGGAGCGGGGCGAGGCGGACGTTGACGACGTTGAGACGGTAGTAGAGATCGCGGCGGAAGGTGCCTTTTTCGACTTCCTTGAGGAGGTCGCGGTTGGTGGCGGCGATGATGCGGAAGTCGGAGCGCTTGGTCTGGAGGGAGCCGACGGGGCGGAACTCCTTTTCCTGGAGAACGCGGAGGAGTTTGGCCTGGAGGTCGAGGGGGAGTTCGCCGATTTCGTCGAAGAAAGCGGTGCCGCCGTTGGCCGCTTCGATGAGGCCGATTTTGGCGGCGACGGCGCCGGTGAAGGAGCCTTTGGCGTGACCGAAGAGTTCGCTTTCCATGAGGGGGCCGACGAAGGAGGAACAGTCGATGGTGACGAAGGGGCCGACGGGGTTGGCGGCGTGGATGGCGCGGGCCACTACTTCCTTGCCGGTACCGGTTTCGCCGAGGATGAGCGCCGGCCAGCGGCCCGTCGCCAGTTTGTCCACCATGCGCTGCACGTGACGCAGGCGGGGGGAGTTGCCGACCAGGGTCGGTTCTGAGACGAAGGGTTGAGGGAAGAGAGCCATAACGTGTCCGTTTCGGGGCGGTTTCTACGGTGCCGGGCAGAGCCGCCTTATGTATGTAGTGTGTGCCGTTAGAAATAAATCTACGCCGAATGCAAAATTTTCTATAGACCCGCAGGGGTAGAGTGGGGGTGGAAACGATGCGGCTATCATCCCCCCACTTTGGGGGTATACCGGCGTAGAGTGCCTTAGTCGACGTCGAACGGGACGACGAAGGCGTTGGGGAACTGGTCCTGGAGGGTTTCGAGGACGCGGCGGGCGGCGGCGGGGGAGTCTTCGCGGCCGATGAGGACGCGCCAGGATTCGGCGTGGCCGCCTTTGGGATTGGCGGGGCGATAGCGGACGGTGACGTCTTTGTGGCGCGCGGCGAGCTGGCGCTGGAGGCGCTCGGCGCGATCCTTCGCGGCGAGGGAGCTGACCTGCACGGTGAACTGGCGTCCGCGGAGGTAGGACTTCGGCGGGTCGATGACGGTGACGCGGACGCGCGCGGTGCCGTCGCGAATGAGATCGATTTCGCGAGCCGCGGCGCGGGAGAGATCGATGATGCGGTTCTTGACGAAGGGGCCGCGATCGGTGATGCGCACGTCGGTGTTTTTGTTGTTGCCGAGGTGGCGCACGCGGACCCATGTTTCAAAGGGCAGCGAGGGATGCGCGGCGGTGAACTGCTCCATGTCGTAGAGCTCGCCGTTGGCGGCGCGGCGGCCGTGATAGGGCTCGCCGTACCAGCTGGCGACGCCTTCTTGCGAAGAGCCTACGCGGGCCGCGGGGACGGGCGCGGGAGCGCGGCGCGAGCCGCAGGAAGAGAGCGCGAAGAGCGCATGGAATAAGGCCGCGGAAGCGATGAGGCGAGCGGCGAAGGAGGCGCGCGCGAAATATTTTTTACGCACCGCGCGAGGGCACACGGCGGAGCCCGCGTTCGGGGCGTGAGTGCGTGGAAGGCCCATGTTTATTGGTTCAAAACGCATCGCGTGCCTAAAAACATTTTGGCGCATTTTCGTTTTTTTCGCTGGAGAGCCTTTGGATAAAGGGTTTGGCGCGATGCGCGGCACACTTTTTTCTTGACTTGCATCGCAAACAAATTTATATATGGGACACGCTGCGATCTCTTCCGAGATCGCGATTTTTTGATGTTAGGGAGAATCACTCGATGAAATACGCTACCGCCAAGAAAGCTGCGGCCCCGGCCAAGAAGGCCGCCGCTCCGGCTAAGAAGGCTGCCGCTCCGGCGAAGGCCGCTGCTCCGGCCAAGGCCGCCGCTCCGGCCAAGAAGGCCGCTGCTCCGGCGAAGAAGGCCGCCGCTCCGGCCAAGAAGGCTGCTGCTCCGGCGAAGAAGGCCGCTGCTCCGGCCAAGAAGGCTGCCGCGCCCGCCAAGAAGGCCGCCGCCAA
>CAYMTH010000187.1:3723-8512 GCA_964393235.1 uncultured Solibacteraceae bacterium
AAAAGTAACCGTATCGCCCCGACAGGGGTTGTGCGAATAGCCAGTTGTATCGATCAGCCCCGGGCAACCGGGGCTGATTCGTTTTTGGGATATAGTGGTTCGCCATGCTGCCTGCCTACATCGCCAAGACTGCACCGAACGCGGCGTCGAACCGCGCGCCCTGGTACGTGAACACCGCGCCGAGTTATGCGGGTGTTTTTCTCTGGATCGCTTTCTATCAGACCCTGGCGCAGGGGACGATCGACCGGGCCGGGCTCGGCGTCTGCCTGGCCGCGCTCGCGCTGGCGGGCGTGTTGAGTTATGCCCTGTTTTATTACGTTCCGGGCATGTTGGGGATGCAGACGGGGCTGCCGCTGTACGTGGTGGGGAGCTCGACGTTCGGGACGACGGGCGGGTATCTGATGCCTGGGTTGCTGATGGGATTGTTGCAGCTCGGATGGTTCGCCGTGGGCACGTTTTATTCGACGAAGTTCATTCTGAGCGCGACGGGGTCGAGCGCGGGGCCGGGCTCGATGGAGTTCGCGATCGTGGCTGTTTTGTGGGGCTACATCATGGCCTACATCGGCGTGAAGGGCATTCAGTATGTCGCCAAGGCATCGCTGTTCTTGAACGCGATTCCGCTGCTGATGATCCTCTTCGTGTTCTTCCAGACGGTGGGCGGGATGTCGCTGCACAAGCCCGCGGCGGACGACGCGACGGGGGCGTTTCTGACGATCCTGCAGACGGTGATCGGGTTCTTCGCGACGGCGGGCGCGGCGGGCGTGGACTTCGGCATGAACAGCCGCGACGGCAACGACGTGAAGATGGGCGGATTGACGGGCATCGCGCTGGCGATCGTGATCGCGGGCGGACTGCCGGTGATGAGCGTGGCGGGCGCGCGGGCACTGCATCCGGAGATCACCTCCTTCAGCTACGACGCGGTGATCGCGGCGCAGGGCGGGTTCCTCGCCTCGGCGATGTTCATCCTGTTCGCGGTGGCGTCGATCACGCCGGCGTGCTTCTGCGCGTTCATCGCGGGCAACAGCTTTTCGACGATGATTCCGGGCGTGCCGCGCATGTCGTCGACGATGGCCGGCGTGACCGTGGCGATCGTGCTCGCCATCACGGGCGCGGCGGCGAATCTGGCGGCGGTGTTCGCGATCGTAGGCGCGTCGTTCGGCCCGATCTGCGGGGCGATGGTGGCCGACTACTTCCTTTCGGGCAAGCAGTGGGCGGGGCCGCGGCAGGGGATTAACTGGGCGGGCTACGGCGCGTGGGCGGCGGGCTTCGCGGTGGGGATCCAGACGACCTATCAGCCGGCCGTGGTGCTGAGCTTTGTCGTCGGCCTGGTGGTGTATGCGGCGCTGGCGAAAGCGGGACTGCAGCCGGCCGTGGTGCCGGCTAATGCGAAAGCGGCGGCGAAGTAGCGGGGCGACCCGCTACTTCTTGCCTTTTTGCTTGTTCCGGACCGTGCCGCTCTTGGCTTTGCGGGCGGCGTTCTTACCGCCGGAGGCCTTGCGCTTGGGCGAGGCCTGGGAGGTGTTGCGCGGCGGGCGCTTCACAGGCTCGTTGCGGCGCATGCCCTCGAAGGGGTTGGCGGCGAACTTCGTCTTGATGACGATGGGCGTGCCCTGGAAGCCGAAGGCGCGACGGATGCGGTTGATCAGCTGGCGCTCGGCCGAGAAGTGCAGGTCGTTCTTCTTGTCCGGAAAGACGATGAACGTAGGCGGGCGGATGGAGGCCTGCGTGATGTACTTGATGCGCGTGTCGGGCTCGAGAATCAGGCCGGTGGAGAAGCGGTTCAACTCGCCGGTGCCGACGCGGTGCGACGCCCATTTGTGGGCGTTGCGGATCATCTCGAACAGCTGGCCGACGCCGGCGCCGGTCTTGGCGGAGACGAACGCGACCTGGGCGTATTCGAGGAACTTCAGTTCGTAGCGCAGGTTCTCTTCGAACTTCGCCTTGTCCTTGTCGGGCGCGGCGTCCCACTTGTTGACGACGACAATGAGCGCGCGGCCCTCTTCGTGGGCGTAGCCGGCGATCGTCGCGTCCTGGCCGAGCGGGCCCTCGGTGGCGTCGATGACGAGCAGCACGACGTGGGCCATGCGGATGTGGCGGCGCGCCATGACGACGCTGAGCTTTTCCGCCATGAGGTGCGTCTTGCCCTTGCGGCGGATGCCGGCGGTGTCCATGAACAGGTAGTCGACACCCTTGTGCGTGATCTGCTCGTCGACGGCGTCGCGCGTGGTGCCGGCGATGGGGGAGACGATGGCGCGCTCCTCACCGACGATGGAGTTGATGAGCGTCGATTTGCCGACGTTGGGGCGGCCGATGATCGACACCTTGATGGGCGGCGCCTTCTCGGTGGGTTCGCCCTCGGCAGGCTCCTCTTCCTTCTTCTCGGGAAAGGGGCGGGTGACGAGGTCGAGCATCTCGTAGATGCCCTGTTTGTGCTCGGCGGAGATGCCGAAGACGGGCTCGATACCGAGCTGGTGGAAGTCGGCGACGAGGTCGAGGTTCTTGGCCGTGTCGATCTTGTTGACGGCGAGGAGGACGGGCTTGTTGAGCTTGCGCAGCATCTGCGCGAGTTCGCGGTCGGCGGAGGTGATTTCGGTGCGGCCGTCGATGACGAAGATGATGTGGTTGGCGGCTTCGAGGGCGAAGCGGGCCTGGCGGAGAATTTGAGAGGGGATGAGCGCGTGGTCGTCGGGGATAATGCCGCCGGTATCGATGAGTTCGAACCGCTTCCGGCCGTGGACGGCGATGCCGCCGATACGGTCACGGGTGATTCCGGGCTCATCGCCGACGATGGAACGGCGGCTTCCGGTGATGGCATTGAACAACGTGGATTTACCCACGTTCGGTCTGCCGACGATGACGACACACGGCAAACGATCGGTATCAGCCATTATTTCCTTAGGTTACCATCCGGGTTACGGGGAGGTACGGACGGGGACCGGGATAGACGGGTGGCCAGTACACACGATCTCGAGTCCAGCCACCGGCGGGCTGCCCGGCTCGAATCTTATCGCGGGAATCTCGATGCTCACCTGGTAAATGCCGACGAGACCCGGCGCAAGGCCGGCGAAGCGAACAGGAAAGACGATATTACTGGCCGTCGCCGATTCGCAGCGGGGCAGCGCGCGAACCCAGGCCGGCGGCGCGGATGGGGCGGGCCCTTCCGGGTCGACCGGACGGTCAACAGGGCCGAGGCCGACTCCATATACGTGCACGATTTCTCCGCTGCGGGCGGGAGATAGTGAGTTCACCGGACCCGAAAAATCCTGGTGATACACAAGGGTTTCGGGACCAAATTTGACCGCCCCCCGCCACGCCTCCGCGCCAGTTAAATAGATTGGGCTCGGCAGGGAAAGCGAGACTTCGGTGGGGATGCGGTAGAGCGGACTGTCGGGGTCGCGGTATGGATACTCCAACCGTAAAGACACCAGGCCTTTGCGCCCCTCCCATTCGGCGGGGACGAGAAAGCGAATGCGATTCGGCGTGAGCGAAATCAGCTTCATCGCGCGCCCGTCGATTTCGACTCGCACGCCGCCAAGCGTTTCCGGCAACGGGTACGAGGCGTTCAGGCGGTGATCGGTAAACGGACCGCCTTCCAGATCGGCGATCGATCCCGGCATGAGGTCCAGCGGCAGCGTGGCGGTCTGCGTCGCCAAAAAACGCAAGCTAAATCCGGTTTCGACGTCGATGCGGAACAGGCCACCCATGTTGTCGGCCGCCCAAACAACGCGCCCGTCGCCGGAGATCACCGCGGTGGCGATACTGACAGGAGTCCGCGTCAACTGCCGCCACTGTGGAGATCCATCTTCGATGAGGAACGCCTGGCGCCCTCCTGGCAACGCGGCAAGATAAACCATGCGCCGGCCATCAGCGCTTAAGCTCGCCCCGTAACCACCGGCACTCAGCAGCGGGCCGCGTCCTCCGCTGAGCGTCGCCTGATACAGGGCCCCGGTGCCGGTCGTGATGGCCACATGAGTTCCTGCGGCATTAATGGTGCCTTCCAGCGGATAGATCATTCCCACGATCAGGCGAAGTCCATCGGACGCGGACCAGACGCCATTGTTCGTAACCACGTCCCCGTTGTCGGATACGACGCGCCGACCTCGTACAAACGGGATGTCCCGAAGGGACGCCTCCGTCCCGCGCTCGCGATCAAACAGAACGTATTCCTGCGTCGGGACGCGGGAATAGAGAACGAACCGGCCGTTGGGACTGATCGAGACGACTTGCCCGGACAACTTTTCGGTACCGGTCTCATCCAGATAGATGACCGTATCCACGACGACGACGCGCCCGTCGGCGCTGGCTCCATAACTGGCGACCGCCGACTCTGCGCCGAACGCGCGCAGTCGCCCGTCCTTGATGCGATACAGCCGCCCGGCGCGGAAAAACACCTCCGCGCCATCGTATGTCGTCGTGAGATCGGTGACCGGCTGCGCCGGGCTGAGGCCGATGCCGGCGACTAACAGCCATGCTCCCCAGCGGCAAATCGGGTTCATAAACGCCCCTTCACTTCACCAGATCCGTACGCCGGGCGCAAACGTGGGACAATGGAGAGGTTTGAGTACTAGCAATCCCTCCTCCCTTATCCGCAATATCGCGATTATTGCGCACGTCGATCACGGAAAGACCACGCTGGTTGACGCGATGTTCCGCCAAAGCGGTATCTACCGGGACAACGAAGCCCAGCAGGACCGCGTCATGGATTCCAACGATCTGGAACGCGAACGCGGCATCACGATTCTCGCCAAGACCACCGGCGTCCACTACAAGGACTACACGATCAACATCG
>CAYMTH010000188.1:0-8500 GCA_964393235.1 uncultured Solibacteraceae bacterium
CTGCCCCTTGCCGTCGTAGCCGAAGCCGGCGGTTTTGAGGATCGCTCTCGGGCCGATCTCGGCCAGGGCGCGAGTGAGGTCCTCCAGCGAACGGACTTCGCGGAACGGCGCGAGCGGGAAGCCGTTCGAGGCCAAGTAGCGCTTCTCGCGGAGGCGGTTCTGCGTGGTGTGCAGCACCTCGCCGCGCGGGCGGACCACGGTGCACTCGGCGGCCGCGGCGGCGGTCTCGGCGGGGACGTTTTCGAATTCGAAGGTGACGACGCTCACCTGGCGGGCGAAGCGGCGGACGGCGTCGAGGTCCTCGTACGGCGCGACGATTTCGACGTCGGCGACCTGGCCGGTCGGCGTGTCGGTGTCGGGCGAGAAGGTCTGGACGCGGTAGCCCATCCGGCGCGCCGCGATGGCGAACATCCGGCCCAACTGGCCGCTGCCGAGCACCCCGACGGTCGCCCCGGGCAAAATGACGGGCGGCTTCATGGCAGCGACTGCCCGCGAACCATATCGTTCAGCTCTTTCCGGTAGGCGTGCAGCTTCTCGCGCAACTCCGGCCGCGTGTTGGCCAGAATCGCGACGGCGAGCAGCGCCGCGTTGGTGGCGCCGGCCTTCCCGATGGCCATCGTCCCGACCGGAATGCCCCCGGGCATCTGCACGATCGACAGCAGCGAGTCCATGCCCTTGAGCGCGTGGCTCTCAACCGGTACCCCGAGCACGGGGAGTACTGTCTGCGCCGCGGCCATGCCGGGCAGGTGCGCCGCGCCGCCGGCGCCGGCGATGATCACCTGAATTCCCCGCCCTTCCGCGCTGGCGGCGTATTCGGCGAGCAGTTCCGGGGTCCGGTGCGCGGAAACCACGCGGCACTCGTGCGGAACCGCGAACCGGTTCAACATCTCGTGCGCATGGACCATCGTGTCCCAATCGGACTTGCTGCCCATGATGATCCCGACGAGGGGTTGTTCCGATATCATTTCGAGAGCCGTAGTTTCCAAGATACATGAACCGCCGACAGTTTCTCTACTCATTAGCCGCCGCGCCGGCCCGCCGGCCGAATATCGTGCTGATCCTTGCCGACGATTTGGGCTCGGCGGATTTAAGTTGCTATGGATCGAAGGAGTTACGGACACCGAACATCGACTCGCTGGCGGCCGGCGGGCTCCGGTTCCGGCAGGCGTACGCGAACGCGCCGGAATGCACGCCGAGCCGGTGCGCGCTGCTCACGGGGCGGTACCAGCAGCGGGTCGGGGGGCTCGAGTGCGCGATCGGGCTCGGGAACGTCGGGCGCTACGATGAGGCTATCTGGTTGCAAAAGAAAGACTTACTTGGGTTGCCGGCGACCGGGGCGACGCTGCCGGGGCTGCTGCGGCGCCAGGGGTACGAGACGGCGATTTTCGGGAAGTGGCACCTCGGATACCAGCCCGAATTCGGGCCGAACCGGCATGGTTTCGATGAGTTTTGGGGCATTTTAGGGGGTGCGGCGGACTATTTCCGGTATGTGGAGCAGGACGGGGCGATGGTGCTGCGGCACAACGAAAAACCGGTCGAAGCACGGGGGTACCTGACCGATTTGCTCGCGAAAAGGGCCTCGGAATGGCTCAAAAACCGCTCAAAAACGCGTCCTTTCTTCCTGTTTTTGCCCTTCTCCGCGCCCCATAATCCGCATCAGACGCGGGAGGACGAGGGGAAACCGGCCGATCCGTGGAACAGCACGAACCGGCCGGCGATCCTGAAGATGATCGAGCAGATGGACGAGCGGATCGGGGATATCCTGCGCCAGATCAACGACCTGGGGTTCGCGGACAACACGATCGTGCTGTTCATGAGCGACAACGGGGCGCCGGCGGGCGGCAGCAACGCGCCGCTGCGAGGCACCAAGAGCCAGGTGTACGAAGGTGGCATCCGGATGCCGCTGGTGATCCGCTGGCCGGGGGTGCTGGCGAGCGGGACGGTGACGGACCAGGTGACGCTGATGATGGATGTGACGGCGACGCTGGCGGGCGCGGCCGGGGTGCGGGGGGCGCGGTTTGACGGGATCGACCTGCGCGGGGAGTGGCAGGGGGTGAAGCCGTTGCGGCCCCGGACGGTTTTCTGGCGGTACAAGCGAGAGCAGAACCGGCGGAAGGCGGTGCGGGACGGGGACTGGAAGCTCGTCTCGAACAACGGCCGGGAGGAGCTGTATCACCTGGCGACGGACCCGGGCGAGCGGGTGGACGTGCTGAAGGCCAACCCGGAGTTGGCGGCGCGGATGCGGGAGTTGCTGGCCCGCTGGGAGCGGGACGTGGCCGCGCCGCGGCTGCGGGGGTTTCCAGGTTAGAAGGGGAGATCGTCGTCGGCGACGCCGTCGGCCTGGGTATGGGAGGTGAGCCGGCGGTTGAAGTAGATATTGGAATCCTCGCCTTTGGAAACCTTGGCCACTTCGAGTTCGATGCCCTCGAGCTCGTGGACGCGGGTCTTCAGGTCCTCAAACCTTTCGAGGCGGAGGCCGCAGGTCTCGAGCTCGCGCCGGAAGTACGGCATCGACTTTTCGGTGATGACGGAATGCTTGCGGAGGATGCGGTCGCGGAAGGTGGAACCGATGATGCGCAGGACATAACGGATCATCGGATTGCCGCTCGACTGGGACCGGGTCAAGACGGCTTCGGCGACCACTACTTCGTAGCGACCGTCGGGGATGGTGTAGGTATAGGACGCGTCGAGGTCCGGGGCGGCCGATTCCATCCGGTAAAGGCTGTTGAACCGGGAGAGATCGATTTCTTCTTCGAAGGAAAACTGGGTATTCATTGGGCGGGAGCCTCCATGCCTCTCCCGGAAGCACGGCGTATGCCAAAGCTCCCGCCCTTATCTATCAATTACTTAGGCGAGTGCGTTCCGGAATGGAACGCGGACGGGTCTCAGAACGGAACGTCGTCGTCGGAGATGCCGGCGTCGAACGGGGAACTGGACGCGCTCGACGGGGCGCCGCCGCCCTGGGGACGGGCGGAACGGGGCTGGGAGACCATGCGGGGTTCCTGGTTGTAGCCGCCGGACTCCATGCCGCCGCCTTCGCCGCGGTTGCTGAGGAGGATGACATCGTCGGCGACGACTTCGGTCGAGTAGCGCTTCTGGCCGTCCTTATCGTCGTAGCTGCGGGTCTGCAGGCGGCCCTCCACGTAGACCTGTTTGCCCTTGGTCAGGTAGGGGGCGAGGTTTTCGGCCCGCCAGAGGGAGACGTTATGCCACTCGGTTTCTTCTTTCCATTCGCCGGACTGCTGGTCCTTCCAGCGGCGGCCGGTGGCGACGGAGAACCGGGTGACGCTCACGCCGGAGGGCGTAAATTTCGTCTCCGCATCGCGGCCGAGGTTGCCGACCAAAATCACTTTATTGACGCTACGTGAAGCCATACATCCGGTACTCTAGCACACGGGGTTGGGGGGCACCGGTACTTCCGGAAAAGTCTGATTTGAAAATTAAGTCGATTCACCATTCCTTCTCATCGTTTTGTGATAGATAATACAGACGATCCGCGGAACCGGGTTGAATCCGCGGATACCGATTATCCGGATAGAGGAGCCAGCAGGATGAGCGCTCTGGGACAGATCGGCGGACGGCTTCCCGTTGTTTGCGGGCTCCTGGCCAGTGTGTGCATGGTGGCGCCGGGGCAGCTGATTATGACGGGAACGGGGGGCATGGTGCGGTTGTTCGGGACCGATCAGGCGATCCTGGAGGTGCCGGAGCCGCGCAAAGATTTACCGTGCACGGTGACGCCGACGAAATCGGCGCAGGTGGGTTTCGACCTGAAGTTCCACGGCGGGTACGAAGTAACACTGCCGATGAAGGAACTGGCTGGGCAGGAGAACCTGCTGACGATCATCTTCCGGGTGACGCCGCAGGCGAACCCGGGCGAGGTCACCTACTTCATCCAGCGAATCCGGGTGCCGGAGATCGAGGAGGACGCCAAGGGCGACGCCTCCTTCTACGGGGCGTTCGATGTCGGCGAGGGGAAGTACAAAGTCGACTGGCTGATGCGGGACCGGGCGGAACGGGTGTGCTCGAACTATTGGGACGTGGAGGCGACGCTGCCGGAGAAGGACAGCCAGATGGCGCTGACCATCGGACCGGCGTCGGTGCGGCAGTCGGAGACCGAACACTTCCGGCACGAGCCGCCGGTGGCGCGGGCGGAGGATCCCTCGACGGTCAAGATCCTGCTGAACTACGCGCCGCAGAACCCGAAGAGCTCGATGATGCGGCCGGTGGACACGGCGGCGCTGGTGTCGATTCTGCGCAATATCGCGCGGGACCCGCGGGTGGCGAAGTTTTCGCTGGTCGCTTTCTGCATGCAGGAGCAAAAAATTCTTTACAGGCAGGAGAACGCGGAGCGGATCGATTTCCCGGCGCTGGGCGAAGCGCTGGCGAAGATTCAGCTGGGCCGGGTGGACCTGACGCGGCTGGCGGACAAGAAATCCGATACACGGTTTCTGACCGAACTGATGCAGGCGGAGCTGGGGAGGGCGGACCGTCCGGACGCCTACATCTTCGCTGGGCCGAAGGTGATGCTCGAGCATAATATTGAGCCGGAAGCACTTAAAGAGATCGGGGCGCTGGAGGCGCCGGTCTTTTACATGAATTACAACCTCTATCCGCAGGCAGTTCCGTGGCGCGACACGATCGGAAATGCCGTAAAGTATTTGAAGGGGTCGGAGTATACGATTTCGCGTCCGCGCGATCTTTGGTCGGCGACGACCGAGGTTGTGGGAAAGATTCAAAAAACCCGCTCGGCGCGAATTGCGCAGAACGCAAAGTCGAACTGATACGTCCCACTGGTTAGAGGAACTCGCTGCCCGTTATGTCCCGGACTGTCTCACTACTCACGCTGCTCGTCGCCGTCCCGCTTGCCGCCCAACCGATCGGGCAACGGATGGCCCCCTACGTCCCATCGCCGCAGGAAATCATTGACCGGATGCTGGAGGTGGCGCAAGCCAAGCGGGGGGAGACGGTGGTGGACCTCGGATGCGGCGACGGCCGGATCCTGATCACGGCGGTGCAGAAGTTTCAGGCCAAGGCGATCGGGATCGAGATCGACCCGAAGATCGCGGCGCAGGCGAGCGAAACGATTTTAAAGCTGGGCCTGCAGAACAAGGCCAAGGTGTTGCGGGCGGACGTTTTCGACGTGGATCTGGCGCAGGCCGACATCGTGACGCTGTACCTGACGACGAGCTTCAACGAGAAGCTGCGGCCGAAGTTCGAGAAGGCGCTGCGGCCGGGGACGCGGGTGGTTTCGCACGACTACGGGATCCGCGGATGGAACCCGGTGGAGGTCGAAGAGGTGTTCGTGCACGGGCGGCGGCACCGTATTTTCCTATACGTCGTGGACGGGAAGAAAAACTGACGCCGGCCGGCTGTGCTACGGTGTTGTTCGGATGCCTGATTTCGATGTAGTGGGCGTTGGCCTGAACGCCACCGACACTTTAATTCTTGTTCCGCGTTTCCCCGCCTACGCCGGGAAAGAGCCTTTCGTCGATGAAATGTACAGCCCGGGCGGGCAGGTGGCGAGCGCCATGGTGGCGTGCGCGAAGCTCGGCCTGCGGACGAAGTACATCGGCACGGTGGGTGACGATTTGCGCGGGCAGATTCAGATCGAGAGCCTGCAGGGGACGGGGATCAACCTCGACCACGTGCAGGTGCGGAAGGGTTGCGCGAACCAGTCGGCGTATATCGTGATCGATCAGTCGACGGGGGAGCGGACGGTATTCTGGCGGCGGTCGGATTGCTTGAAGCTGGAGCCGGCGGAGATCACCGATGAGATGATTACGTGCGCGCGGCTGTTGCACATCGACGGCCACGACACGGCGGCGGTGGGGAAGGCGGCGTCGATCGCGCGGCGGCACGGGATTCCGGTGACGGTGGACGTGGACACGGTTTACCACGGCTTTGACAAAGTGCTGCCGAACGTCGATTACCTGATCACGAGCTCCGAGTTTCCGGTGCGGTGGACGGGCGAGGGCGATCCGTTCCGGGCGTTGATCATGCTGCAGGAAGAGTACGGGATGCGGGTGGCGGCGATGACGCTAGGCTCGTTCGGGTCGATCGCACGGATGGACGGGAAGTTCTGCTATTCGCCGGCGTTCGTGGTGAACTGCTTGGACACGACGGGAGCGGGCGACGTTTTCCATGGCGCGTACTGCTACGGCGTGCTGCAGGGGCTGAGCCTGCGGGAGACGCTGGACCTTTCGAACGCGATGGCGGCGTTGAACTGCACGGCGATCGGGGCGCGGGGCGGCATTCAGGACCTGGCGGCGGCAAAGGCGCTGATGGCGCGGGCCGAGCGGCGTTCGAACCGGGAATACGAACAGCGGGCGTTATGATTCCGCTTCGCGACACGCAGCCGAGCTACTCGTTTCCGTTCGTCACTGTCGCGATCATCCTGTTCAACGCTCTCGCCTTTCTGTACGAATTTTCGCTGGATCCTTACGAGCTGAACCACTTCATCGCGCAGTACGGGCTGATTCCGGCGCGGTTTGCGTGGATGGACGTGCTGACGAGCATTTTCCTGCACGGCGGGTGGATGCACCTGATCGGGAACATGTGGTTCCTGTGGATCTACGGGGACAACATCGAGGACATTCTGGGGCACGCGCCGTTCCTGGTTTTCTACCTGGCGTGCGGGGTGGCGGCGACGCTCGCGCACGTGCTGTTCAACATGGACTCGCGCGTGCCGACGGTGGGGGCGAGCGGGGCGATCGCGGGGGTGATGGGCGCCTATATCGTGAAGTTCCCGCATTCGCGGATTACGACGCTGGTGCCGGTGTTCGTGTTTCTGACAACGATGGAGATTCCGGCGTACGTGATCCTGGCGTACTGGTTCGTGATCCAGTTTTTCAGCGGCGTGGGGTCAGTGGGGCACTCGCAGGTTTCGCAGGGCGGCGTGGCGTGGTTCGCGCACGTGGGCGGGTTCGTGGCGGGGATGCTGCTGATCCTGGCGATGAAGACGCGGGAGCGGTGGCGGGGCTACAGCGACTGGCGATGATCACGATCGAGTTCTATACGCGGCGGGGGTGCCACCTGTGCGAAACGGCGGAGGCGGTGTTGCGGGCCGAGCAGAAGCGGGCGGGGTTCACGGTCGAGGTGCGGGATATCGACAGCGATCCGGAGTGGCGGGAGCTGTACAATCTGCTGGTGCCGGTGACGGTGCTGCCGGGCGGGGAGGAGATGCACTACCGGGTGGACGTGGAGCGGTTGCGGGCGGCGGTAAGACAGGCGCAATAAATAGGGACACTCGCGGCAGGCACCATTTTTAGAGGACGAGGGAGTGGGTGAAGTAGAAGAAGACGGGGCTGCGGTTGGGGGAGATGTTTTTGAAGTAAGAGCCGTTGACGTAGGCGCCGACGCCACCGCCGATGATCATGTGCTTGCGGTAGGTCCAGAGAACATAGCTGTCGAACTCCTGGCCGGCCCAACGGTTGTTGCGGCCGGCGACGTCGCGGACGATTAGACGGTTCTGGGTGTTGAAGACGCCGACGCGCGGGTCGACGACCCAGTTGGCGTTGTACATGAAGTTCACGGCGAGGGTCTTCGACGGGCGCCAGGTGCCGAAGGCGCGCGTGTTGTGGAGATTGCGCCAGGCGAACAGATCTTCGTGTCCGAGCTTGTCGTGGATGGCGGGGTACATCTGGTCGAAGCCGGAGGAGGCGAATTTGTATTCGAGCGAGAGGTCGACCTGGCCGATTTTGCGGGCGAAGGCGGCGGCGAGGGCGCCTTCAGCGGAGGCCGGGGAGCCGGTGCGGGTGACGCGCTCGACGACGGGTTCGAGCGTCATCTTCCAGTGCTTGCCGAAGCCCTTCATGAGGCGGCCGCCGGTGATGAGGCTTTCGAGGGTGCCGGGCTGCTGGTGGCGGAAGAAGTAGAGTTCGCTCCATTTGCCGAAGTAGTTGTAGGTGCCGGCCATGTGCTCGCGGAGGGTGGGGCGGTTGGTGCGGTAGATCTGGATGGGCGTGGGTGAGACGAAGAGGGCCTCGAAGGTGTTCTTGCCGGTCTTCCACTGGGCGCGGGCCATGTCGTAGGTGCGGGCGAGGTTGGCCCACTGCGGGGAGCCGATGAAGCGGGTGTCGCCGTAGCTGAGGGTGGACCGGCCGGCGCGCATGGCGAAGCCTTTTTTGCGTTTGCCGAAGAGGTCGACGTAGGCCTCGTAGAGGTCGGCGCCGTCGCGGAGGGTATTGGGGGCGCCGCGGCCGTAGAGTGGGGCGCGGGTGTCCTGGCCGATGACGCGGACTTCGACGTCATCGTTAGGCCGCCAGGCGAAGCCGAGCCGCTGGCGGAGGAGGGCGACGTCGTAATCGCGGGCGGTGCCGAAGCCGACGCTGTTGCGGTCCTCGTAGCGGATGCGGGATTCGCCGATCAGCTGCAGTTTGCCGGAGAAGAACAGGCCGGGCTCCGCGCCGGGCAGGGCCGCGGCGAGGAGCGTCAGCGTGAGGGCGAGGCGCAAGCGTTAGTCCTGCTTGAGCGGGGTCACCGGGTCAATGAACGGCCAGAC
>CAYMTH010000189.1:0-4385 GCA_964393235.1 uncultured Solibacteraceae bacterium
GTCCGCGATGGCCAACATGGCATCGCGCAGGCAATCACGGGCAATCGCCTGGGTCACGTTTTCGACCAACTTGCCGCCATAGGTTGCGATGCGACCCCAACGTTTGGTGCGTTGATCGGTGCCTTCGTAGGTCAGGGCTCCCGCCTTGGCAATCACCACTCCGTCGCGGACCAGGGCTTCGATAGAGGCCGGGGCTTGGGGCCATTCGGGGGCGAGGGTGACGAGCTTGATGTTGCCTGCGGTGGGTTCCTGCCACCGCTTGTACTCGGCGACGTCGGGGGGGCGGACGTGTTGCTTGGGGTGGGCGCCGCGGGGGCCTTCCTCGGCGGCGATGTGGGGGCCTTCGACGTGGAAGCCTTCGATGGCGACGCCTTCGGGGAGGGCGAGTTTGGCGGCGTAGAGGTTTTTGAGCGACCCGAGCATGCCTTCGCGGGAGCCGGTGATGACGGTGGGCAGGAGGCGGGTGGTGCCGGTGGCGATTTGGACCTGGAGGGAGCGGGCGATGTCTTCGTGGGAGGTATCGGGGGAGTTGTAGTCGACGCCGGCGAAGCCGTTGACCTGGAGGTCGATGAAGCCGGGGGCGAGGAAGGGGAGGTTGGGATGGGGCTCGACGAGGGAGTCGGCGAGGGAGAAGACGGAGTCAAATTCGAGGAGGACGTTGTCGCCGCGGAGGGCATCGAAGCCGAAACATTTTTGGGTCGTCATGTTTTATCCACAGGATCCCCACAGGGGGCCCTCTGTAAGTGTAACAAAGGAAAAGGAAAAAAGATTGTGGAAGGCTTCATTTTCCGCTGGTAACCGGGAAGGGAAGCTGGTACAACTAAATACAGATTCCGCGGGTTGCGGCGCACGAGGCTGATCTCGGGGGAGGTGGCCGGAGCGCTCTCCCGCGGATTTCGTTTTTTCAGGTCATCACAATTTTGGTCGTGGCGTGATTCGCCCCACGTTACGACAGCGGGTTCCGGGGCGCCAAGCGAAAACGGCGCCCCCGCCTCCGCACCACGTTCTTGAGATCATGGTACGGAAGCGGAGGCGCCGGAAGTAGGGAGGCGCCCCCGAGCCTTTTCAGGGGCTTAAATCGCGGTGAGCCCGCCTGCGGTATCGGGCGCGGCGCCGTTGATGATATAGAAGAAGGCCTTCTGCAGGGCGGCGGTGACGGGGCCGCGGGAGCCGGATCCGATCTTGATCTTATCGATGGAGCGGATGGGGGTGACTTCGGCGGCGGTGCCGGTGAAGAAGACTTCGTCGGCGATGTAGAGCATTTCGCGGGGGATCATGGACTCGGTGAGTTCATAGCCGAGTTTGCGGGCGAGGGTGATGATCGAGTCGCGGGTGATGCCGGGGAGGGCGGAGTTGCCGAGGGGCGGGGTGACGATCTTCTTGTCGCGGATGACGAAGATGTTTTCGCCGGAGCCTTCGGAGATGTAGCCGTTGGTGTCGAGGGCGATCCCTTCGGCGTAGCCGTTGGCGTGGGCTTCCATGCGGATCAACTGGGAGTTCATGTAGTTGGCCGCGGCTTTGGCGAGGGCGGGGAGGGTATTGGGCGCGATGCGGTTCCAGGAGGAGATGCAGACGTCGACGCCCTGGGCGAGGGCTTCTTCGCCGAGGTACTTGCCCCATTCCCAGCAGGCGATGTAGGTGTCGAGGGGGTTGTTGATGCCGAGGACGCCGACGTCCTTGTAGCCGCGGAGGAGGATGGGCCGAACGTAGCAGGCATCGAGTTTGTTGACGCGGATAAGCTCGATGGTGGCTGCCGAGAGATCGGCTACGGAGAACGATACGCCGTCCATGCGATAGATCTTCGCCGAGTCAAGGAGACGGCGATAGTGTTCGTTTACACGGAAAAGGCGGGGACCGTTCGGGGTGGAATAGCAGCGGATGCCTTCAAAGACGGCGCTGCCGTAGCTCACGACGTGGGAGAGCACGTGAATCTTCGCGTCCTCCCACTGAATAAACTTACCGTTACACCAGATTTTTTCTGTGGGCGTCAACATCTCTTCATTATATGCGTTTCGGGCGGAAACTCCCGCGCGCGGAGGGGCATCGAAAGAGCAAAAGGGCGCCCGTGTACAATGGCGGGTGACTGCACTGGAGAGCGGTAATGATGAATATGCGCCGATTGATCGTTCAGATGGTATGCGTGGCCGGGGTGCTGCTGGCGGCCGAAAAACAGCGGGTGTTGAAGCCCGGTTGGAACCTGTTTTCGGCGGATCAGGACGTGAAAATGGGGCAGGAGTACGCGCAGCAGATCGAGCGGGAAGTGCAGGTGGTGAGCGATCCGGCGCTGCACAACTACGTTAATCGGATCGGCTCGCGGCTGGTGGCGGCGATCGAGGGGCAGAAGTTTCCGTTCACATTCAAGGTGGTGAACGATCCTTCGATCAACGCATTCGCGCTGCCGGGCGGGCCGATGTATGTGAACACGGGGCTGATTGCGGCGGCCGACAGCGAGGCGCAGATCGCCGGCGTGCTGGGGCATGAGATCGGCCACGTGATGCTGCGGCACGGAACAAACCAGGCGTCGAAGGCGAATCTGATTCAGATTCCGGCGATGATCGCGGCGGGTTTGTTCGATAAAGGCGGGATTACGGGGGCGTTGACGCAGTTGGGTATCGGGCTGGGCGCCAATTCGGTGCTGATGAAGTTCTCGCGGACGGCGGAAAACGACGCCGACCTGTTCGGGGCGCGGCTGGTGCACCGGGCGGGGTACAACCCGGTGGAGCTGGCGCGGTTTTTCGAGAAGCTCGAATCGCAGAACGGGCGGAGCAGCAAGATGGCGGAATTTTTCGCTTCGCACCCGAACCCGGGGAACCGGACGAAGAACATCGAGTCCGACATGCGGTTCTATCAGGCGAAGAAGTACGACGCGGCGGCGGTTCCGCCGGAGTTGGCGCAGGCGCGGGAGATCATCAAGCGGCTGCCGGCTCCGGCGAAGCGGCCGGCGGCGGGGCCGGCGCCGGCGCCGACGGGTCCGGCGGTGACGACGAGCGTGCCGCAGGGTTTCAAGGCTCACCAGACGGCGGTGTATGCGATGGCGTATCCGAACGATTGGAGCGCGCAGCCGGCGCAGGACGGCGTTTCGGCGACGCTGGCGGCCGCCGACGGCGTCGTGCGCGGGGCCAACGGGCAAAACGATATCGGGCACGGGGTCTTGCTGAGCTTCGTGAAGCCTTCGTCGAACGACATCAACCAGGCCACCGATGAGCTGTTGAAGGGCATACTGCAGGGGAATCCGAACCTGCGGACGGCCGGCGGGGCGCAGAGCGTGCGGGTGGACGGCTACGTCGGGAAGATGACGCCGCTGCAGGGGCCGTCGGGCATGCGGCGGGGCGAGCAGGAGAACGTCCGGCTGCTGACCGTGATGCACCCGAAGGGCATGTTTTATGCCGTGTTTATCGCGCCGGAGAGCCGCTGGCGGGTGGCCGAGCCCGAGTACCAGCAGATGATCCAGACGCTTCGTTTCAGCAAGTAGCGCGCGGGCGGAGTTGGTATGATGGTGACCAACTCCTATGATTCGCACTTCTGCTATCACGCTGCGGGGCAACCCGAAGAACGTCATTGGCCCGGAGCTCAAGGTGGGCGATACGGCGCCTGACTTTGAAGTGGTCGACACCACGCTGAAGCCCGTGACGCTGGCCGATACGGGGAACGGAGTCCGGATTTTTTCGGTCGTCCCGTCGCTCGACACGCCGGTGTGCGACATGCAGACCAAGCGGTTCAACGAAGAGGCGGCGGCGCTGCCGAACGTGAAGATTTTCACGATCTCGATGGACCTGCCGTTCGCGATGAAGCGCTGGTGCGGGGCGATGGGCGTGGACAATCTGGTGATGCTGTCCGATCACCGGACGGGTTCGTTCGGGACGGCTTACGGGTGCCTGATCGAAGACCTGCGGATTCACGCGCGGTCGATTTTCGTGATCGACGGGAATAACGTGATTCGGCATGTGGAGTACGTGACGGAGGTCGGTAACCATCCCGATTACGACGCGGCGTTGAGCGCGGCCAAGGCGCTATGAGCAGCCGGCGGGACCTGATCCAGATCGGCGCGGTGCTGACCGCGGGCGCCGTGGCGGGGCAGGAACATCGCCACGAAACGAAGGAGACCGCGCCGGCTGCGAAGACGGCGCGGTTTTTCCGTTCCGGGGAGATGGAACTGCTGGCCAAGCTGGTGGACCACATCATTCCGCGGTCGGATACGCCGGGCGCGGCGGACGCGGGCGTCCACTACTTTATCGACTGGCAGGCGCACACAAGCAAGGCGCGCGGGGCGCAGCTGCGGAAGGACCTGCAGTGGGTGGCGCGGCAGAAGTTCGCGGCGGCCGACCATGCGGGGCAGGTGGCGATGCTGACGGCGTGGAGCCAGGCGAAGGGCGAGCCGCGGCGGA
>CAYMTH010000189.1:4395-8464 GCA_964393235.1 uncultured Solibacteraceae bacterium
ACCGTGGATGGGTATTACGGGACCCGCGAGGGATTGCAGATGGAACTGGGCTGGAACGCGAACACGTTTTTGCGGGAATTCAAGGGCTGTACGCACCCGGAGCACGCGTAATGTACACGCAATCGGCGCCGGAGGTGCATGACGTCATCGTGATCGGCAGTGGCGCGGCGGGCGGGATGGCCGCGTGGAACCTGGTGAAGAATCACGGGGCGAAGGTGTTGATGCTCGACGCCGGGACGCGGTTCCGGCGGGAAGAGTTCTGGACGCATGTGAAGCCGTGGCAGTGGCGGGAGCGGATCGAGAAGGGGCTGGCGCCGCCGAAGATTCAGCTCGACACGCGGGAGCAGCCGTACATCTCGAAAGAGCCCAACCGGTTCGATCTGATTCGCGTGTGGGGGCGCGGGGGGAAGACGAACATCTGGGGGCGGGTGGCTCTGCGCTATTCCGACCTCGACTTCGAGGGGCCGGCGCGGGACGGCTGGGAGATTCCGTGGCCGATTCGTTATAAGGACATTGCGCCGTACTACGACCGCGTGGAGCAGGAGATCGGCGTGTGCGGCGGGGACGACGATACGGACTCGCTGCCGGGATCGAAGTTCCATCAGCCGCCGCCGGGGATGCGGTGCGGGGAACGGTTCATGAAGCGGGCGGCGGAGTCGCTGGGGTGGAAAGTCGTCGCGCAGCGGAAGGCGGTGAACACGCAGCCGAAGAACGGGCACAATCCGTGCCACTACTGCGGGGCGTGCGGGCGCGGGTGCGACGTTTCGGCGTTCTTCAATTCCACCGATTATCTGCTGGATCCGGCGGAGAAGACGGGGCGTCTGCAGATTGTCGATAACGCCGTAGTGGCGCATATTCTGCTGGGCGACAACGGGCTGGCGAAGGGCGTGCGGTACTTCGACCGGTACACGAAGGCCGAGCGGATCGTGTACGGGAAGCGGATCGTGCTGGGGGCGAGCTGCGTCGATTCGACGCGGATTCTGCTGAACTCGAAGATCGGGAACTCGTCGGGCGTGATTGGTTCGTACCTGTGCGAGCAGGTGCGGTTCCACATGTTCGGGTTCGTTCCGGAGTTGATGGGGACCAAGGCGCAGAACGACGACGGGTTGGGCGGGGAGCACATCTACCTGCCGCGGTACAACGCGCGCGACGGGCGGAAGCGGGACTACCTGCGCGGGTTCGGATCGCAGTTCTGGAACACGGGCGCGCAGGCGGGCGTGGGGAACTGGGCGAAGCAGATCGAGGGCTTCGGGCTGGAGTATAAGAAGGCCGTTAAGAAGCGGTATCCGGCGCTGGTGGCGATGCACCCTTACGGGGAAGTGCTGCCGTACAAGCACAACCGCGTGACGGTGGAAGGGACGCCGAAAGACCGGTACGGGATTCCGGTGGCGCGGCTCGAGTATTCGATCGGCGAGAACGAACGGAAGATGCTCGGCGAGATGTACGACATGGCCGAGGCGGTGATGCGGAAGATGAACGCGGAGATCGTGCCGTTTGAGCGGGGGGCGATCGATCCGTTCGGATCGGCGATCCACGAGCACGGGACGTGCCGGATGGGCGACGATCCGAAGCGGAGCGCGCTGAACGGGTTCAACCAGATGCACGACGTGAAGAACGTTTTCGTGGTGGACGGATCGGCGTTCACGACGGCATCGGAGAAGAACCCGACGTTGACGATTCTGGCGCTGGCGTGGCGGGCGACAGACTACCTGGCCGAGCAGATGCGGACGGGCGCCCTGTAGCCGGTTACTTCGTCAGCGGAGTGATGGTCAGCTTGCGGATTTCGACGGGGCCGTGGTCCCCCTGGACGGAGATGGGTCCGGGGGCGGATTCGTCCCAGTCGTGCGCCATGGCGGTGAGGCCTTCGACGATGCCTTTGTCGATGACGGTCTCGCCGTTCACCTTGACGGTGACGGTCATGCCGACGAGGCGGATGTCGTAGGTCTGCCATTCGCCGGGGGCCTTGGAGGCGTTCTTCGAAGGCGTGATGCGGCTGTAGAGGGCACCGGTGCCGTGGGAGCCGGCGGGCTTGCCGTAGTCGTCGATGATCTGGATTTCATAGCGCCCACGCAGGCCGAGGCCGCCGTTGGAGTGGGCGCCGATCTTGAACTCGCAGTGGAGTTCGAAGTTCCAGAACTTCTCGGCTGAGACGAGGTTGTTGGCGCCGGCGACGTTCTTCATGATCCCGTTTTCGACCTTCCAGCCGAGTTCGCGGCCGGGGACCATGGCGGACCAGTTGGAGAGGTCCTTGCCGTTGAAAAGCTCGACGGGGGTGCCGCGCTTCCAGCTGTTGTTGTCCTTTTCTTTGATGACCGGGGCGCGTTTGCCGAGGAAGGCGGTCTTGGCGTCGCGGCCTTCGATAAAGTGCTCGCCGTGGAGTTCGCCGTTGACGAGTTTGGCGGTGTAGACGAGTTTGGCGGCGGGGGCGGTTTTGGTTGCCTTGCGGTCGAAGGAGAACGTCAGGACGCCGTCTTTGATGGCGAGATTCTCGATGACGTTAAGGTCGCCGCCGAGGGCGGAGATGAATTTGCCGGCGGGTTTGGCGGTGCCGGCGCCGGTGACTTCGAGCCACCAGGCGCGGCGGTTGGCGTTGTTCTGGACCTGGATGTCCCAGCGGCCGTTGAAGTCCTTGTCGGCGGCGAAGGCGCCGGCGGCGGCCAGGAGGAGGAGAGCGAAAGAGCGCATGTCCGCAGTGTATCGGAAGTGATATGTTGATGCCCATGCCTAACGTGATAGTGGAAGGGCGCCATTGGCGAACGGACCGGTTCTCGGTGATCCGGTTGCGGACCGACGGCGGCGTGGTGGGGTACGGCGAGTGCGCGCCGCTCGAGGAGGCCGAGTTTCAGGCGGCGATGGCGGTGGTGAAGGGGCGGGAGGCGACGAGCTTCGAAGTGATCCGGACGCTGGTGGCGGGGGCGGCCGAGGCGGCGGTGAACATCGCGCTGCTCGATATTACGGGTAAGATCGCGAAGGCGCCGATTTATCAGGTGCTGGGCGGGCCGACGCGGAACAAGGTGCGGGCGCTGGCGCCGTTGGGCGGGGTGGGCGAACTGGCGGGGCTGCGGGCGAAGGGGTACCGGGCGTTTCGCGTGCCGGCGGGATTGGCGGATGGCGCGGCGAAGTTGAAAGAGCTGCAAAAGGCGGCCGGCGAGGGGATCGACTTTGTGCTGGACGGGGCGGGGAAGATGACGCCAGGGCAGGCGTCGAGCCTGGCGGGGGCGGTGGAACGGCTGCATCCGTTGTGGCTGGATGAGCCGTGCTCGATGGCGAACGTGCGGGCAGTGGGGAAGGGGAGCGAGGAGAACGTGACGCCGCTGGGGTTCGGGCGGACGGCGCGGCGGCTGGCGGATTTTCAGGAGTGGTTGCGGGAGCAGGTGGTAGACGTGCTGCGGCCGGACCTGGGGCGGATGGGGATTTCGACGATCCGGCGCGCGGCGGCGATGGCGGAGACCTACTACGTCGCCGTGGCGCCGTATCACGGCGGGGGGCGGATCGGCACGGCGGCGGGGCTGCACCTGGCGGCGGCGATCCCGAACTTCTTCGTGCTGGACATACCGCCCGGGACGGCGGAGGTGAAGGACGGGTTCGCGGCGCTGCCGACGGGACCAGGATTGGGAATTGAGATCCGGGAAGGGGAGTGGGCGTGATGGAACGGCGAATGTTTCTGGGTGCGCTGGGCGGGAGCGTGAAGGCCGCCGATATCTGCGGGTGCGCGATGGCGCCGCAAGCGCTGGGCGCGGATGCGTTCACGGGCGTCGGGAGCAAGATCAAGATCACGAAGGTGAAGGTGTTCGGCGTGTCGCTGACGCCGGAGAGCGACCGGCCGTATGTGTTCGTGAAGATCGAAACGAACCAGGCGGGGCTGTACGGGTGGGGCGAGGGGACGCTTGAGGGAAAAGCTGCGGCGGTGATGGCGTGCGTGGAGGATTTCAAGGACTTTCTCATTGGCTCGGACCCGATGCAGGTGGAGCATCACTGGCAGTCGATGTACGTTCACAGTTTTTACAGGGCGGGTCCGGTGATCGGGTCGGCGATCAGCGGCATCGATCAGGCGCTGTGGGACATCCGG
>CAYMTH010000190.1:0-8454 GCA_964393235.1 uncultured Solibacteraceae bacterium
GATGGAGTGATTGTCGTCGACAAGCCCCCGTTTTGGACGTCGCACGATGTAGTGGGGAAGATGAGGCGGATCGCCGGGACGAAGCGGGTGGGCCATTTGGGCACCCTGGACCCGCTGGCGACGGGCGTGTTGCCGCTGGTATTGGAGCGGGCGACGCGGCTGTCGCAGTTCCTGATGAAGGCCGACAAGGTCTACGAGGCCGAGGTGACGTTCGGGTTCGCGACAAACACCTACGACTCCGAAGGGCACGCGACGTCCGAGGCGGTTTCCGTGGTGCTGGACGCGGCGGCGCTGGAACGGGCGCTGGAGGCGTTTCGCGGGGAACTGATGCAGACGCCGCCGCCGGTATCGGCGAAGAAGATCGACGGCGTGCCGGCGTACAAGCTGGAGCGGAAGAACAAGCCGGTGGTGCTGGAGCCGGTGCCGGTGACGGTTTACGAGCTCGAGCTGACGGCGTGCGAGGGCGCGAAGGCGCGGCTGCGGATCCACTGTTCGTCGGGGACGTACGTGCGGAGCATCGCGCACGAAATGGGGCAGAAGCTGGGCTGCGGGGCGCACCTGTCGGCGCTGCGGCGGACGCGGGCGGGGCGGTTCACGATCGAACAGGCGAAGACGCTGGAAGAGCTGGCGGCGCTGTCGGCGGACGGGCGGTTGGGCGAGGCGGTGGTGCCGGCCGCCGAGCTGCTGCCGGACTTTCCGGCCGAGCGCGTGGACGCGGCGACGGTGACGCAGATCCGGCAGGGGCGGGACTTCCGCGTGTCGCCGTTCCGGGTGCGCAGCGGGTCGCCGTATGTGCGGGCGTTGAGCGCGGACGGGGAACTGGTGGCGATCGGGCAGATGGTGCTGCCGAACCTGTACCATCCGATGTTGGTTCTGTAAACATTCCGGGAACATCCGGGCGGGTGGATGCGTTACCGTTGAGGAGGCAAAGATGCTCCGAACGGGATTGATCGCGCTACTGCTGGCGACCGGCGCCTGCACTTACCAGGACCGGCGGGAAGTGCACCGGGACCTGCACAAGGCGAAGGACGAGGTGCGGGAGGCGATGCAGGAGGCGCGCGACGAGATGCGCGAGGCCAAAGAAGACGCGCGGCGGGAGCTGCGCGACGCCGCGCGGGAAGTGCGGCAGGACCTGCGGGAGGCCAAGGAGGAACTGCGCCGGGAGACCGAGCGGGCGCGCCGGGAGGCGGACCGGGCGCGGCGCGAGGCGGGCCACTAGGGCTTCTTGCGGGCCACCCAGCCTTCCTTGTTCTCCTGGCGGGCGCGGCCCACGCCGAGCGCGCCGGAGGGGACGTCCCGCGTGATGACCGAGCCGGCGGCGACGAAGCTGTCGTCGGCGAGCGTGACCGGGGCGACTAGCGTGGTGTTGGAGCCGAGGAAGACGCGTTCGCCGATGGTGGTGGGGTGCTTGTCCTTGCCGTCGTAGTTGCAGGTGATGGCGCCGGCGCCGATGTTGGTTTTTGCGCCGACAGTCGCGTCGCCGAGGTAGGCGAGGTGGTTGGCCTTGGCGCCTTCGGCGAGGCTGGAGTTCTTCACTTCGACGAAGTTGCCGATGTGGACGTTGGCCGCGATAACGGTATTGGCGCGGAGGCGGGCGAAGGGGCCGACGCGGGCGTATTCGCCGATTTCCGAGGCGTCGATGATGGAGTAGGGTTCGATGTTGGCGCCGGCGGCGATGGTGGAGTTCGAAATGACGGAACCGGCGCCGATGCGGGCGTCCGGGCCGATGGCGGTGCGGCCGAGGAGGCGGACGTTGGGCTCGATGAGGGTGTCGGGGCCGACGGTGACGTCGACGTCGATCGACACCGATTCGGGCCGTTCGATGGTGACGCCGTCGAGCATGAGCTGGGTGGTTTTGCGGTTGCGGAAAAGGCGGTCGACTTCGGCGAGTTCGACCTTGGTGTTGATGCCGAGCAGTTCGGTGGAGTCGGCCATGATCTGGCCGTCGACGCGGTGGCCGTGGGCGCGGAGGATTTCGACCATATCGGTGAGGTAGAACTCGCCGGCGGGGTTGTTGGTGGTGATGGAGTCGATGTGCTGCCAGAGGAGGGGAGCGTCGAAGCAGTAGATGCCGGAGTTGATTTCGCGGATAGAGCGCTGGGCTTCGGTGGCGGCCTTGTACTCGACGATGGCTTCGACGGCGCCGTCGGGGCCGCGGACGATGCGGCCGTAGGCGGCGGGGTCGTCGAGTTCGGCGGTGAGGACGGTGGCGGCGGCGTTGCCGGAGACCTGTTGCATGATGAGGCGGGCGAGGGTGGCCTCCGAGAGCAGGGGGACGTCGCCGTAGAGGACGACGAGGTGGCCGTCATGCGGGGCGGCCTCGCGGGCGCAGCGGAGGGCGTGGCCGGTGCCGCGGGGGACGTCCTGGAGGGCGGTGCGGATGCCGTAGGGGGCGAGGGCGGCGGCGACGCGTTCGGACTGGTGGCCGACGACGGCGACGACGCGGTCCGGAGGGGCGATGGTGAGGGCCGTGCGGACGACGTGTTCGACGAGGGCGAGGCCGCCGGCGCGGTGGAGCACCTTGGTGGTGTGCGACTTCATGCGGGTGCCGAAGCCGGCGGCGAGGATGACGACGGAGAGGGGGGAAGACATGCGAGCTTTCTCTATGATCCCGCGAATTGTCGGCGGCGGCGGCCGAGGCGGGCGAGTTTGACGACGAGGGCGGCGGTGCGTTCGGGGCTGTGGCGGATTTTGGGGCCGGAGTCGGCGAGGTCGGCGTGGAGGACGCGAAGGCCCATGGCGTCGAGGCGGCCGGTGTCGATGGCGACGGGGAGCGCCTTTTGGGCGGCGTAGCGGCGGAGGGCGGCGGGGGCGTGGGCGGCGTTGTTGACGACGACGTAATCGAGCAGGCGCGACGCGTGTTTGCGGGGGATGGCGGCGTGTTTGAGGATGGCTTCGACGTGGTCGGCGGCGGTGAAGTTAACGGTTTCGCCGGGCTGGCCCATGAGGTTGGTGATGTAGGCGCGGACGCCCTGGGCGCGGGCGATAGCGGAGGGGATGCCGCGGACGAGGAGGTTGGGGATGAGGGAGGTGAAGAGAGACCCGGGGCCGATGGTGATGAGGTCGGCGTTGCGGATGGCGTCGAGGGTTTCGGGGAAGGGTTTGGGGGAGCGGGGGAGGATTCGGATGCGGTCGATGGGGAGGCGGCTTTTGGAGATATTGGACTCGCCCTTGATGATGCGGCCGTCGGTGAGATGGGCTTCGATGACGACGTTTTCCGCGGTGGAGGGGATGATGTCGCCGCGGGAGGCGAGGACTTCGGAGGCGAGGCGGACGGCGTGGGCGAAGTCGCCGGTGATGTCGGTAAGAGCGGTGAGGAAAAGGTTGCCGAAGCTGTGTCCCTTGAGGCCGCGGCCTTCTTTGAAGCGGTATTGGAACATGCGGCTGAGGAGGGCTTCGTCCTGGGAGAGGGCGACCATGCAGGCGCGGATGTCGCCGGGAGGGAGGACGGCGAAATCGCGGCGGAGGCGGCCGGAGGAACCGCCGTCGTCGGTGACGGTGACGATGGCGGTGATAGAGACCGACGGGCGGTCTGGGGTTGCCCAGGCTTTCAGGCCTTGCAGGAGCGTGGACAGGCCCGTGCCTCCGCCGATGGCGACGATGCGGAGCGGGCCGCGGGGGCCGTCGGGGAGCGGGGCGGACTTAAGCTCAGGAGACAAGATCGCGGATCGGCTGGTGGTGGAGCAGTTCGTGGAACTCGGGGTCGGTGCGCGCGGTTGTGCGGTTCGCGGGCTGGATCTCGATGGCGCGAGAGAGGAACCCGGCGGCGGCGGGGATGTCGCCCTGCAGCCCTTTGACGAGGGCGAGGGAGTAGAGGACGTGGTCGGCGCGGGGCGCTAACTCGAGGGCGCGGCGCAGATAGTGTTCGGCGGAGCCGAGGTCGCGCTTGCCGGCGAGGGTGAGGGCGTAGGCGTAGTTATCGTCGGCGGTGCTTAACTGCGGCGTATCTTTTTCCAGCCGCTGGCGGCACATGCGGACGTGCATTTGGGCGGCGTGGGCGACGGAGATTTCGGCGCCGTGGGAAGCGGTCTCAAACAGGGGGAGGGCGGCGGCGAATTCGCGTTTATGGAAGTGTTTCATCGCCTTTTCGAAGGCGGTGAGCTGGTTTTCGGATGAGCCCGTGCTGGCCGGGTTGGACTTAGAAATGGGAGTCTCCTGATTACCTGTCGACTTGGGTTGTTTCGACTTGGACATGGATCACTACTATAAATGATCCGTGAGTGCTTCTGTGGCACGCCAAATTTCCATTATAGGAGGAAGAAGAGGCTGAGGCGGCGGAGGCGGAGTGTGTCGAACATTCGCCGGTCGAGGAAACTCTTCTCGAGCATGGCGAGTTCGGCCGCCGAGAGGCGCCCGCGGTGAGGCTTCAGTTCGGCCTCGAGGTCCTGGCGCGCGGCGAGCAGGTCGGCCTCCGATTGCGCGGCGCGGGCTTGCGCGAGGATCTTCTCTTCGATCGCGGAGAGGCGCTGTTCGAGGGCTTCGAGGTCGGCGTGGTGTTCGGCGAAGTTGTCGACGATGTCGCGGACGGCGGCGGCCTGGGTGGCGAAGCCGCGGGATTCGAGCTCGGGGATGCGCTCGGCGAGCGCCGCGCGGAGGGCTTCGTTGGGCAGGGACTCTTCGGCCGAGGGCGCGGCTTTGCGCGCGGGACGGTTTTTCAACATGTCCTCGGCGGCCTGCGTAACGGCCTGGGAGCAGTAGGCCAGAGAGTTCACCTGCTGCGCGGTCTTGCGCTTGCGGGAGCGGTATTTTTCAAACGCGTCGTCGATGCCGCGCAACACGGCCTCGAGCGGGATGCCGGTGTTCTTCCAACCTTCGACGAGCGCCCAATCGAGCGGGGACATGAGGAACAGGCTGGTGCCGCGGGCGCGTTGGAAGTGTTCCTCGATTTCGGTGAAGTAGTTGAAGTAGGTGCCTTCCCAGCGGTCTTCACTCATCGGCGGCCACGCTCCCAGATGAGGCGGAGGCCGGTGAGGGTGAGGTCCTCGTCGACGTGTTCGATGAGGCGCGAGCCTTCCTGAATGAGGCGCGCGTTGCCGCCGGTGGCGATCAGCTTCGTGTCCGGTCCGAGTTCGTCGCGCAGGCGTTCGAGGATGCCGTCGATCATGCCCAGAGTGCCGTAGTAAAGGCCGCTCTGAATGGACCCCATGGTGTTGGTGCCGATCAGTTTCTGCGGGGCGGCGAAGTTGACCATGGGCAGCAGCGCGGTCTTCGAGACCGCTGATGGCCATGCCGATGCCGGCGCAGATGAGGCCGCCGAGGTATTCGCCGTCGCGGGAGATGACGTCGAACGTGATGGCCGTGCCGAGGTCGACGACGACCGCCGGGCCGCCGTAGATGTTCCAGGCCGCAACGCCGTTGACGACGCGGTCCGCGCCGACGTCGCGCGGGTTGTCGTAGCCGACCTTGATGCCGAGATCGGATTCGGCGTTGACGAAAACCGGCTCTTTTCCGAAGTATTTGCGGGACATTTCGGCCAGCAGCGGGTTGATGACCGGCACGACGGAGGAGATGACGAGGCCGTCGACGGCGTCGAGGTCGAGGTGGGAGAGCGAGAAGATGTTGCGGAGCAGGATGCCCCATTCGTCGGCGGTCTGTTCGCGGATGGTGCGCAGGCGCCAGCGGCCGATGAGCTCGGCGGCGCGGAAGGCGCCGATGGTGATGTTGGTGTTGCCAACGTCGAGGGCGAGAAGCATATCAGGACTCCGGGCGGACGCCGCCTGCGAGTATTGTATGGCGGCGGCCGTCGTCGCCGTCGAGCAGCAGGTAGCCGTCGGGGGTAAGGCCGGCCGTGGTGCCGGTGATGGGGCGGTCCGGGAGGTCGACGCGGACGCGGCGGCCGCGGACGTAGCTCGATTGCGCGGTGACGAGGGCGAGCACGGGGTCGGCGCCGTCGGTTTCGAGCAGGCGGATCATGCGATCGACGCCGGCCGCGACGGCGCAGAGCAGCTCTTCGCGCGAGTGCGGGCGGCCGGTGGCGACGCGGAGGCTGGTGGCGATGGCGGCGAGATCCGGGGGCAGGGAAGCGTGGTTGACGTTGATGCCGATGCCGGCGAGCACGCGGTCGCCTTCGAGCTGCGTGAGGATGCCCGCGACCTTGTGCGGGCCGATCAGCAGGTCGTTGGGCCAGCGCAGATCGGCCTGCACGTTGGCGACCTGGGCGATGGCCTCCTGCCCGGCGAGGCCGAGCGCGAGCGTGACGACGGGCAGCAGATCGAGCGGCAGGCGCGGCTTCAGCACGAGGGTGAAATAGAGGCCGGCGTCGGGCTCGGAGTGCCAGGTATGGCCGTGGCGGCCCTGGCCCGCCGACTGCTCGTTGGCGATGACGATGGCGCCCGGCGAGGCGATGGCGGCGGCCGCGGTCATCGTCGAACCGATGGTCTCGTAGTAGTCGATGCGGCGCCCGGGCAGCGCGGCGCGGACGCGCGCGGCGTCGAAGCTCATGCCGTTTCCAGCGAGACGCGGAAGTTGATGTCGACCGCGACGGCGGAGTGCGTGATGGCTCCGACGGAGATGAAATCGGCGCCGGTGGAGGCGTATTCGCGCAGCTTTTCCAGGCGCATGCCGCCGGAGAGTTCGACGGTGGCGCGGCCGTTGATGAACGCGATCCAGTCGGCGGCCTCGTCGGGGGTGAGGTTGTCGAGCAGCAGATGGTCGGCGCCGAAGGTGAGCGCCTCTTCAAGCTCGCGGCGCGTACGCACTTCGATCTCGATATCGACGCCTTCGGGCACGCCGGCGGCGCGGACGCGTTCGAGGGCGTAGCGAACGCCGCCGGCCGCGGTGATGTGGTTGTTCTTGATCAGCACGGCGTCGAACAGGCCGATGCGATGGTTAAACGCGCCGCCGCAGGCGGTGGCCCACTTCTCGAGCCGGCGCAGGCCGGGCGTGGTCTTGCGCGTATCGAGCACCTTGCAGCCGGTGCCGGCGATGGCGTCGGAATACTTGCGCGCGAGCGTGGCGATGCCGCTCAGCCGCTGCTGGAAATTGAGCGCCACACGCTCGCCGGTGAGCAGCGTGCGGGCCTTGCCGCGAACGGTGGCGAGGACGTCGCCCTCGGCCGCCCGTTCGCCGGAGTGGATGTGGATGCCGAGGAAATCGACCCCGCCCAGCTCCGCGAAGATGAGCTCGGCCAGCTCGACGCCGCACACCGTCATGGGTTGGCGCGCGATGAAACGGCCGGTGGCCATGATATCGGCGTCGACGGTGGCGTTGGTGGTCAGGTCGCCGGCGCCGATGTCTTCGGCGAGCGCGCGGCGGACGGCGTCAACTACTTCGGGGTGGTGGAGGTCGAATTCCATGATTTGTGGTTAGAGCTCGTCGAGCGCCTGCTGGCTCTTGTCGCGCTGGGCCTTGTAATCGGCCAGTTTTTCGCGCAACGTGGCGAGCACGTTTTCGGGCGCCTTGGCGAGGAAGCCCTCGTTGGAGAGCTGTTTTTCCGAGTTCGCGATGACCTTGTCGAGGTTGGCGATCTCTTTGATTAGACGCTCGCGCTGCTTTTCCAGTTGCGCCGCGGGGACGGCGAGCACGAGGTCGAATTCGGGCGTGGCGCGCTTGGCGCCGCGGGCGCGCTCGGCGGCGGCGCCGTTGCACGTGAGGGTGACGTTGGCGAGGCGCTCAATGGCGTCCTTCTGCGCGGAGGCCAGCGCGGCCACGTCGCCGTCGCAGTAGATGTGGGCGTCGAGCTGCTGTTTGGGATCGAGCTTGGCGTCGGCGCGCAGGTTGCGGGCCGCGCCGATGATCTCCTGAAGCAGCGCGAACTGCTTTTCGGCGGCCGCGTCGTGCGCGGCCTCGTTGTACTGCGGTTACTCGGCGACCGAGATCTACACCGGACGCCCCTCGCGGCCCTTGCACAGCCGCTGCCACAGCTCTTCGGTGATGAAGGGCATGGCGGGATGGAGCAGGCGGAGCGACGTTTCAAACACGGTGAGGATGTTGCGCCAGTTGGCGTCGAGCCCGGATCCTTCGCGGAACCGGAGCTTTTTCATCTCGATGTACCAATCGCAGAAGTCGTCCCAGAAAAAGTGCCACAGCAGGTTGGCGGCTTCGTGGAAGCGATAGGTGGAGATGGCCTTGTTGACCTCGGCCGCGCAGGTGTTGAGCGACGAGAAGATCCAGCGGTCTTCGAGCGGCACCTCGCCGTCGATCGCCTCGGGCAGGTAGGAGGTCTTCTCCTCGGGCGCCCACGGCTCGGCGCCGGCGCGTTCGAGGTTGAGGAACAGGAAGCGGGCGGCGTTCCAGATCTTGTTGGCGAAGGCGCGGGCCGACTGCATGCGGTCCTCGCTGGCGATGATGTCGGTGCCCGGAGGCGCCGCCAGCACCAGCGACATGCGCACCGCGTCGGTGCCGTACTTCTCGGTCACCTCGAGCGGGTCGATCACGTTGCCCTTCGTCTTCGACATCTTCTGGCGTTCTGCGTCGCGCACGAGGCCGTGGATATAGACCTGGCGGAACGGCACT
>CAYMTH010000191.1:0-7399 GCA_964393235.1 uncultured Solibacteraceae bacterium
GCCTGGAGAAGATCCAGTCCGTCTGGCGTCTGCGCGATGAGCTCGCCGCCGCCGGCGCGCGGCACGGCGTCGCCGTCGTCAAGAGCGCCGAACCGGCCGCCGTCCGACTGATTTTCCTGCACCACGGCGCCTGGCTCCCCCCCGTCGATTTTCCCCTCACGCCGGCCGACGGACGGCCCGTTTCTCTCGACCGCCGGCTGCGGGAACTGCTCGAGTCCCTCCAGCCCGTCGATGCCTCTCACGCCGAACGTTTAGAGCATGCCGCGCTGCTCGCCCGATGGTACTATTCGTCCTGGCGCGACGGCGAATGGCTCGGTTTCCCCGGGCTAAACGATGTGCCCTACCGCAAGGTGGTGAACATGGTCCATCGCGTCGCTGCGCTGTAATACCCGTGAAACGCGGACGTGCTAGCCTAAACCCAATATGTCTCGTTATTTCAGTACACTGTTCACGCTCCTGGCGTGCGCTGCGGCAACCTATGCCCAGTCCACGTTCGGCGTCGTGCTCGGAGAAGTAAAAGACCCGTCCGGCGCGGTTGTCGCCGGCGCCAAGGTCCGTCTCACCAACACAGCGGAAAACGTCAGCCGTGACGGCGTCACCGACGCAAACGGCAACTACGAATTTCAGAACGTGAAGGCCGGTCCGTACACGGTCAACGTAACCGCCAATGGCTTCCGCGGGTTCACCGCCAATGATCTGCAACTCGTCGCCCGCCAGACGCTCCGCGTCGATGCCAACCTGCAGGTCGGCGACGTCACGCAGACGGTTGAAGTCTCGACCACGGCCGGCGTCATCGCCACCGACAACCCCGCCATTTCCTCGAACCTCACCCCGGAAAAGGTGTTGAACCTGCCCTCCAACGTGCGTGGCTCCGGTTCCACCAGCCCCTACAACCTGATCCAGACCCTGCCCGGCGTCCAGGCCGATAACGGCGGCGGCTACTCGATTCAGGGCGGCCTGCCGGCGCAGTCGGAAACCTCGGTTGACGGTATCGCCATCACGCAGTTGACCGGCAACTCGGCCAACCGCAACCAGTTCCTGTCGGTCGAATCGATCGGCGAAATCCGCGTCCAGGGCGTCGGCAACACGGCCGAGTACGGCCAGCCCGGCGACATCACGGTCACCTCCAAGAGCGGTACGAACAACTATCACGGCGCCCTGTTCTGGTATCACCAGAACCGCGCGCTCGACGCCCGCTCCTACGGCCAGGCCAGCCTGCCCGCCAAGATCGGCAATACCTTCGGCGCCACCATCGGCGGCCCGCTCGTCCTCCCCAAGATCTACAACGGCAAGAACAAGACGTTCTTCTACTTCACCTGGGAATCGATGCGCTATCCGCGCCAGAGCACGATTCAGAACACCGTTCCCACCTCTTTCGTGAAGAACGGCGACTTCTCCCGCGAAGGCGTCAACATCCGCGATCCCTTCACCGGTTCGCCATTCCCCGGGAACGTGATCCCCGCCAGCCGTATCAACCCGGTCGCCCGGGCGATCCTGCCCTTCTACCCCGACATTAACTTCGGGTCCACCGAACGCCGTTCGAACTCGAACTTCCGGACCAACTCGGCCACCGACATCGAGTCCGATCAGTACGAATCGCGCGTCGACCACACCTTCAACTCGCAGCACTCGATGTTCGCCCGCTACAACCAGAAGTCCAACCCCTCCGCGGCGCCGAACAACCTGCGGCTGCCGGGCGATTCGCTCGTTGAAAAGTATTACCAGGGCGCCGCGTCCTGGACCTGGACCATCCGTCCCACCCTGCTGAATGAGTTCCGCTTCGGCCAGGTGACGTCTGATGCTTCCCGCGTATTTAACTTCGACGGCCGCGGGTTCACCAACTCGCTTAACCTCCGCGACATCCAGCGGGATATCTTCTTCAACGGCCTGCCGAACTTCGCCATCAACAACTACACCGGCTTCAGCAAGGGCCGCCCCGGCTTCAGCGTTTCGTCCAACACGCAGTTCATCAACAACCTGACCTGGGTGAAGGGTCGCCACACCTTCAAGATGGGCGTCGATATCCGCCGCCTCGTCGGCCAGTCGGCCCTCGGCTTCACCGGCGGCGACAACTACGGCGACTTCAGCTTCTCCGGCAACTTCGCCGGCGATCCGTTCGCCGACTTCATGCTCGGCACCCCGGTGCAGAGCGGCATCGCCATCGTCTCCCGCGACAACGACGGCCGCGCCTGGCACTACAAGACCTACTTCCAGGACACCATGCGCATCAGCAAGAAGCTGACCATGGACATCGGCGTCCGCTATGAACTCCACCCCGGCTATGCCGATAACGGCCTCAACATCGGCAACTTCGATCGCAACGTGCCGGTCACCGGCCGCGTGATCATCATGTCCGATCCCAAGGCCAAGGAGTTCCTCGCCCCCGGTGCGCTGATCAGCTTCAACGCCTGCCCGGGCGCCCCGATCCGGGGAATACCCTGCACGCCGATCGTCACCGCCAAGGAAGCCGGCCTGCCGGAAGCGCTGCGCAATACCTACAAGACGCAGTTCCTGCCGCGCCTCGGCTTCGCCTACCGCCTGAACGAGAAGACCACCATCCGTTCGAGCTACGGCATGTACAACATGATCCTGCTCGGTTCGATCTTCTTCTCGCTCACCGGTACGGTTCAGTCCGACGTCCGCAACTTCAATAACGTCGGCGCCGACGGCCGCCCGATCTTCGTGCTGCCGGATACCCGCACCCCGGGCTCCGGCGTCCGCTCCGGCGCGCAGGGTACGTTCGAATTCCGGACCGCGAACCAGATCGACCTCCGCCCGCCGTACATGAACCAGTGGCAGTTCTCCATCGACCGCGAACTCCGCAACAACATGGGCCTCCGCGTCTCCTACATCGGCAACAAGTCGACCAACCTCCCCTGGGCGCCCGACATCAACCATACGCAGCCGTCCACGAGCTTCTTCTCGCAGCGCACGAGCCTCGACCGGCCGTTCCCGAACTGGGGCCTCATCTTCAGCCGCGACGCCGGCGCCAATGCGGTCTACAACTCGCTGCAGGTGGAACTCAACCGCCGCTTCGCCAACGGGCTCAGCTTCACCTCGGCCTACACGCTGGCCAAGAACCTCGCCGATAACGCCGGTCCCGCCCCCTCGGGCTTCGCCGGGGAAACCGGCGGCGGCCGCCTGACGAATTCGCTCGACCGGCGCGGCGACCGCGGTGACGTCTACGCCACCCGCCGCCACCGCTTCGTCTCGACGATGGTCTACGAACTGCCCTTCGGCAAGAACCGGAAGTTCCTCTCCGGCGTCGGCCGCGCGGCGGACATGGTCGTCGGCGGCTGGCAGCTCTCGACGATTCTTACTCTGCAGTCCGGCCCGTTCCTGACGCCGGTCTTCAACGGTGGCGACCCGTCGGGCACCAACGCCGCCAGCCGCGGCGCCTCCCGTCCGGACCGCATCGGCAACGGCGCCATCGACAACCCGACCCGCGACATGTGGCTCGATCGCAACGCCTTCCTCTGCCCCGGCCGCACGCCCGGCGCGCTGCAGTTCAACTGCGCCGTCGGCGTCGTCGCCGGCCGCGATCCGGCGCCCATCGGCCGCTTCGGCAACTCGGGCGTCGGCGTCGTCACCGGCCCCGGCACCTTCGGCCTGAACGCCGCGCTCAGCAAGCAGTTCCAGATCGCTGAACGCGTCCGTCTCCGCGCGGAAGGCTCCTTCACCAACGCTCCGAACTGGACCAACCTCGGCGATCCCATCATGGACATCGCCAACTCCAACTTCGGGCGCATCACCGGCTCCCGCGGCGTCGACTTCGGCGGCGGCCGCACCGGCCAGGTGTCGCTCCGCCTCGAGTTCTAAACCGCTCGAACCAGCACGAACCCCGCGCGCCGCGCATCCCGACCCCGGGTGCGCGGCGCGCGGCTTTTTGATATCCCTGTGGGCATGAATCGCCGCGAAGTCCTCCTCTCCTCCGCCGTCGCCTTCGGCGCCCAGGCCAATTCGGCCATCCGCTTCGGTGTCATCGGCACCGGCGGCCGCGGGCAGTACGTCGGCACGCTCATGACGAAGCACCCCAACGCCCGCGTCACCGCCATCTGCGACAAGTTCCCCGACCGCATCGACGCCGGCAAAACGAAGATTCCCGGCGCCGGTTCCGCCAAAGCCTATCGCGACTACCGCGACCTTCTCGCCGACCCCAACGTCGACGCCGTCCTCATCGCCACCCCCGTCTTCCTCCACCCCGAACACTTCGAAGCGGCCATCCTCGCCAAAAAACACATCTACTGCGAAAAGCCCGCCGGCGCCGACGTCGCCGGCTGCAAACGCATCCTCGCCGCCTGGGAAAAGCGCGACCCCTCCAAGCGCATCCAGTTCGGCTTCCAGCAGCGCTTCAGCTCGCAGTACCTGAAGTCGCTCTCCTACCTCCGCTCCGGCAAAATCGGCGAGATGAAGCTCATGATGAGCTACTGGGTGCTCGGCTACCTGCCGCCCGTCACCGACGCCGCGCCGTTCAAGGACCACACGCCCGAGGACCAGAAACTCCGCCGCTGGGGCAGTTGGACCGCGATGTCAGGCGGCCCCATCGTCGAGCAGGATTGCCACGGCATCGACACCATCAACTGGTTCGCCAACGACGTGCATCCGCTGAGTGCCGTCGGCCGCGGCGGCCTGCGCTACCCGCTTCCCTACGGCGACTGGGGCACCGATCATCACGACGTCATCTACCAGTACCCGGACGGCCTCGAGGGCTGGCTGATCTCCATCAAACACACCGCCGGCTACCGCGACGTCAAGGAGCAGTTCTACGGTTCCAAGGGCATGCTCGAGACCTCGCGCAGCTACATGAAGCTGCACGGCATGACGCCCGATGTCCGCTACAAATCGGCCGACGACCTGCGCGATACGAGCCTTATGGAGAAGGAGGAGTCGAAGGCCGACATCACCAACGAGGCGACGCAGGCCTTCTTCGACGGCATTCTCAAGGGCGAAGCCTACGACATGACGAAGACGGCGGTGCAAAGTACGCTCACCGCCATCCTCGGCCGCATGGCCCTCGAAACGAAGCGCGAGGTCACCTGGGAGGAGATGCTGCGCTCCACCGCCAGCGCTTAACGCACCGTCACCGGAATCGCCGGCGCCGTGCGCGCCCCGCTGCTCACCTCTACCATGTGGACGCCGGGCGGGCACGCCGCCGGAATCCGCGCGTTCACCTGCCACAGGCCGCTTCGCACGCCCGTGTAGACCACCTCCGCCATCGTGCCGCACATTCGCGCGAACACCGGCTGATCCGCCGCCGCGCCCGTGCCCCACAGCTCTACCGGGTCGCCGCGCCGCCCCGCCACCGGGATCGCGAACAGCCCCGGCGCCGTCGGCGTCACCGGTAACTCCAGCCGGCCCACACCCTCCATCGCCAACTCCACCGTGCCGCCCCCCAGCCGGATGCCCGCCGGCACCACGACGTTCCACTGCCCGTCGCTCCGCAACAGCGCCTCGGCCGGTTGGCCGTCGATCGTCACCCGCGTACCCGTCAGCCCGCGCCCGAAGATCGAAATCACCTCGCCCGGCGCGATGCTCCCGCTCCGGTAGCTCGCCGCGTTCACCACGCCGAGCGCCGTCAGCGGCGTCGCGTCGAACCGGAACCAGGCCACCGCGGCGTCGTGATCGGAAGCGCGCGCCGGGCTCGCCGCCTCCGCGCGCAGGGATTCCGGCGCGTCCGCGTTCGCGCCTGCGTAGGCCGCCCGCGTCAACCACGCCCGCATCGCCCCGTTCACCAGAATGTGGTCCAACGCCTGCGTCGCGCCGTTGAAGACGTAGGAATGATCGTCCCCGTTCGCCAGCGCCGCGTGCGCCCGCTCCAGCCCGATCACCCGCGGCAGGTCCAGATACCCGTCGTCGAACGGAAACGCGTTGAAATCGCCCAGCACCGCCAGCGGCAGCCCCTCCCGTTCGATCGCCCGCGCCAGGTCCCGGATCGACTCCGCCTGCGCCCGCCGCCGTGCCTGCACACGCGCGTCCTCGATGTCGTTGAGCGACCGCACATGAACGCACACGAAGGCCATCCGCTGGCCCCCGATCCGCGAGTCCAGCCGGAACGGCGGCCGGTCGTGCACCGCCTCGGCGTCCGGCGTCGAGGCCGTCGAAAGCACCGTCACCGTCGCCGTCTTCACCAGGACTCCCGGCGCAATCCGGCCCGGGTCGTTTGTTGCCCCGAGAAACGCGCGGTACTCGCCCAGCTCCGCCGCCAGCTTCTCCAGCGCGCCCAGGCTCCCCGCCTCCTGCACCGCGATCACGTCCGGCGACCGCAGCACGTCGCGCACATAGAGCTTCAGTTTCGCCAGCCGCGTCGCAAACGCCGTCTGCGTCTCAAAGAACCGCTGCAGGTTCAGCGTGGCCACCGCAAACTCGCCCGCCGCCGCCCGCGGCACCGCCCGCGCCCCGGCCCCGCCGCCGTACAGCCGCGCCTCTTCGCTCAGCACCGTATACGTTCGGAATCCGAAATCGAGCGGTCCGGCCACGCGCATATACTCGCCCGGCGCCACGTTCAACGCCGTCCCGCCCAGCGTCCTTGAATCCACCCGCACCCGCCCCGTCGTGTCTTCCCCATCGAGCCCCGGGCGTCGGAACGGCCGCGGCCCCTCCAGCACGCCCCAGAACACGCCGTTCGAAGTCGAATCGCCGCGGGCTTCGTTAAACGTCCCGCCGGTCGGGCCGGACACGGTCAGGTTCGCTTGCACCCGCATCCCCTCCCAGCGCTCCAGGTCGGTGCCGCGCAGCCACTCCGGCTCCGGCAGCTCCTGCCCCGTGCGCAGCACCGTCACCGCCGGCGCGGTCAGTTCGGTGAGCGGCGCGCTCCCCGGGTCCGACGCCGGCCGGAACTCCGTCACCACCCCTTCCACGTCCACCACCGCGCCGGGCACCGCGCCCGCCGGCGGCGCCGACGAAGTGAACACCAGCAGCCCCTCGCTCGTCCGGTCGTCGTTGTCCCACTCTTCCCGCAGGCTCTGGATATAGAACCCATTCGATCGCCGCGCATAGACGACGCCCCGCGTCACCACGCGCCGCCCCACCACCGGCGACACCTCGCGCGGCCCCTGAATCTCGCTGATCCGCAGCCGCTCCACCGGCTCCGGCGCCGCGCTGCAGTCGTTCTTCGCCGTCGCGCGGTTCCGCGGCGTGGGCGTGCCCACCGTGAAGTCGGCGGCATTGTTCCCCGTATCGACGCACCCCGCCCCGGCCCGCACCGCCGCCGTCGTGTTCGAAAGGTCGCGCGTCGGCCCCGCGCCCCGAAACTCGTTCGCCGTCGCGCCGTAGCCCACCAGGTCCACCTGCGTCGTACCGTTCATCAGCCGGATCTTCCCAGCCGTCGCCCCCAGCGCCAGCGCCCCGTTCGCGTCCGGCGCCGGCAGTGCCTGCGTCCCGCCGGTCCCGGCCGCGAGCT
>CAYMTH010000191.1:7409-8430 GCA_964393235.1 uncultured Solibacteraceae bacterium
CGACCGTCCCGGCGATCGCCGCCGCCTGCCACGTCGTGCCGGTCGCCGAGGCGTACTGCACGCTCCACCCGTCCACCGGAACCGGCTCCGCGCCCCGGTTGAACAGTTCGACAAAATCGTTCCGCCAGGTGGCCCCCGTGTTCCCGCCGCCGCCGTAAATCTGGCTGATCACCACAGTCTGCGCCGGCAGCAGCGCCGCCGCGAACCATCCCAGCAGAACGAATCTCATCGAATATACTCCGGTGTCACTCCCCGCAGCCGCTTCCACACGGCCTCGCAAACCTCCAGCGTCGCCGCGTCCAGCGGTCCTTCCGTGCACGCCGCGATGTTCGCGCTCAGATGCCGCATCGTCGACGCGCCCAGAATCAGCCCCGTCGCCTTCGAGTGATGCAGAATCCAGTTCAGCGCGATGCTGATCAGGCTCCGGTGCGCCTCGCCCGCCGCGAACGACAGCTCCTGCACCGCCTCGAACTGCTCGTCGTACCAGTAGCGGTCCCGGTACATCTGGTTGCCGTCGAACCGGCTGCCCTTGATCGCCTCTTCCGGCTTATGCTTCCCGGTCAGCAGGCCCCCGGCCAGCGGGTTGTAGACGAACGTCGAAACCCCGTGCCGCGCCGCCATCGGCAGCAGTTCGGCCTCGATGTTCCGCGCCAGCAGGTTGTACATCGGCTGGCAGATATGCACCGGCTTCCACCCGTTCCGCGCGGCCAGCTGCTGCATCTCCAGAATCTGCCACGCCGCGAAGTTCGACACCGCCGGGTAGCGCACTTTCCCCGCCTTCACCAGCGAATCGATCGCCTCCAGCGACTCCTCGATCGGCACCGCGTGATCCTGCATGTGCATGTAGTAGACGTCGATGTAGTCCGTGCCCAGCCGCCGCAGCGACGCCTCGCACTGCTTCAGAATCGCCGCCCGCGACAGCCCCTGCTCGTCGGCTCCGTCGCCCATCTTCCCGCGGACTTTTGTCGCCAGCACGAACTTGTCGCGCCGCCCCGCCATGGCCTTCGCCATGATCTCCTCG
>CAYMTH010000192.1:0-574 GCA_964393235.1 uncultured Solibacteraceae bacterium
GACCATCATCACTTATAACGAGGAGCGGAACATCGCGCGGGCGATCGAGAGCCTGCGCTGCGCCGACGAGATTCTGGTGGTGGACAGCGGGTCGTCGGACCGGACGGTGGAGATCGCCGAGAAACTGGGCGCGCGGGTGTTGGACCGGAACTGGGTTGGGTATTCGGATCAGAAAAACTGGGCGGCCGAGCAGGCGGCGAACGACTGGATTCTGTCGCTCGACGCCGATGAGGCCGTGAGCGAGATGCTCGAGGCCGAGATCTGGCAGTTGAAGAAGAACGGACCGTCGGCCGAGGCGTATACGATGCCGCGACTGGCGCAGTATCTGGGGCGGTGGATTTTGCATGCGGGTTGGTACCCGGACCGGAAGGTGCGGCTTTACGACCGGCGGGCCGCGCGATGGGAAGGGAAGTTCGTCCACGAGGGGTTGGTGGTGAAGGGGAAGGTGGCGAGCTTCGACGGGCCGCTGCTGCACTTCACCTGTCAGTCGCTGTCGGAACATCTGAAGACGATGGACCGGTACACGACGCTGGCGGCCGAACACATGCACGCGCAGGGACGCCGCACGGGCATC
>CAYMTH010000192.1:584-4675 GCA_964393235.1 uncultured Solibacteraceae bacterium
CTTTGGCATCTGTTCTATAAGCCTTGGTGGGAGTTCAACCGGACGTACTTCCTGAAGCGCGGATTCCAGGACGGGCTGGAGGGACTGGCAATCGCTTGGATGGGTGCTTTGTACGTGTTTTTGAAATACGCAAAGGCGCGTTACATGCTTCCGGGACGCCTTTGATAGCATAGGCAAAGCCTTATGCAAAGCCGTCGAGTCTTTCTTTCCACCGCCGCGGGAGCGGCGCTTTCGGCAGCCGTCAAGCCGGACAAGAACTTTCAAGGCGTCGTGATCGGCGCGCAGACCTACAGCCTGCGCGACCGCGACGTGAACGGGTGCCTGGCGGCGTTGAAAGAGTTGCAGATCAACACCGTCGAAATGTTCTCCGGCCACGCCGAACCGTTCCAGCGCGGTACCCCGCGCGAGGAGATGCGGCAGTGGCGGCTCACCGTGCCGATCAGCCATTTTCAGGAGATCCGGAAGAAGTACAACGACGCCGGTGTAACGATCCACGCGTTCAATTACAGCTTCCGCGAGGATTTCACCGACAAGGAGATCGCGCGCGGATTCGAGTTCGCCGACGCGCTGGGGGCGAAGGTCATCACCGCGTCTTCGAACGTTTCGACGGCGAAAAAGGTGGACCCGTGGGCGAAGAAGGCGAAGATCCGCGTGGGCATGCACAACCACTCGCGCATCGTCGCCAACGAGTTCGCGACGCCGGAGGATTTCCTGTCGGCGATGAAGGGGATGAGCAAGTACATCTGCATCAACCTCGATATCGGGCACTTCGTGGCGGCGAATTTCGAGCCCGTGAAGTTCATGGAAGAGTGGTACCCGCGCATCGTCACGCTGCACATCAAGGACCGGAAAAAGAACCAGGGCGCGAACCTCCCGTTCGGCGAAGGCGACACGCCGATCAAGGACGTGCTGCTGTGGCTGAAGCAGAACCGCATCGCGATCCCGGCCAATATCGAGTACGAGTACAAGGGCGCCGACACGGTGGCCGAAATCCGCAAGTGCGTGGAGTATTGCCGCAAGATCGTGGCCTGACGATTCGCTACCATCGTTGTTGGAGTGAATCGTCGCGTCTTTTTGTTCGGGATGCCGTCGGCGGCGCTGTCCGCCTACGGCTATGCCCGATTTATCGAACCCGGGTGGCTGGAGACGACTGTGAAAACGGTCGTCACCGGCCGCCGCCTGCGCCGGCCCCTGCGGCTTGCGCATCTGTCGGATCTGCACGCCTCGGGCATCGTTCCGGTGTCGTTCATCGAAGAGGCGTTCCGGCTGGCGCTGGCGATGAAGCCGGACCTGATCTGCCTGACCGGCGACTTCGTCACCGCCGATAACGACTTCGAGCGGCCGAAGTTCGAGGCGGCGCTGCAGATGCTGGCGGCGAAGGCGCCCACGTTCGCGGTGATGGGAAATCACGACGGCGGCATCTGGGCGGCGAATGAGGGTTGGTTCTCGACAAACCATTACATTCGCGACATGGTGACGAAGGGCGGCGTGCGGGTTTTGCATAACGAATCGGCGCGCGTCGAGATCGACGGAATGCCGTTGTGGCTGGCCGGGGTCGGGGACTGGTGGTCGGATGAATTGCAAGCTCGGCAAGCGTTTCAATCCGTTACAAACGACGGCGCGCCGGTGATCGTACTCAACCATAATCCCGACGGAAAAGACGACTGCCGGCCGTACCGGTGGGACCTCATGCTGTGCGGCCACACGCACGGCGGGCAGGTGATCGTGCCGTTCTACGGGCCGCCTGTGGTGCCGGTCATCGACACGCGCTACGCGGTCGGGTTGAACCGGTTCGAGGAGCGGTGGATCCACACGACGCGCGGCATCGGAAACGTGCGCGGGGTGCGGGTAAACTGCCGTCCCGAGGTCAGCCTGCTGCTGGTGTCGTGATGCGTCGGTACCTGGTTCTGTTGCTGCTCGCGGTGGCGGGTTATGCCGGGTGGGTTTACTACCGGGCTTCACAAGCCGAGTCGGCGGCGCGCGGCGAGGCACGGGCGGCGGGCGAGGTCCCCTTCACGCGGCAGGTGCTGAGCGAACCGCCGCCGGCCGGTTGGAAGACGCTGGCGAGCCCGGCCGACTATCGGGACGCGGCCATCTGGAACGGGCAGTTGTTCGTGGCCGGGGCGAACGCGCTGTTCTGCTACGCGGCCACCGGCGAACTGTTGCACACCTGGCGCGCCGGGATGGAGTTGCCGCCGGCGCCGTTGGCCGCGCTCGCGGCGGGCGACGAACTCTGGATCGGAACCGAAGGCGAGGGGGCGCTTTCCTACGACGGCACGCGATTCCAGCGGATTCTGCCGGCGCCGCGCGGGGCGAGGAAGGTGCGCGCGGTGCTGCCGCTGGCGACCGGGGGCGTGCTTTTGGGGACCGCCGAGAGCGGCGTGTTGCGGTTCGACGGCACGCGGTTGCGCGCCTTTCATCCGTCGCTGGAAACGCTGGCGATCACAGCCCTGGCCGGGGCCGAAGACGACCTGTGGGTGGGCACCAGGGATAGCGGCGTCGTGCATCTGCGCGCGGGGCATGCCGAGCGGTTCTCCGAAGCGGAGGGACTGCCGGATAAGGCCGTGCACTCGGTGGCGGCGCTGGGCGAACGCGCGTGGGTGGGCACCTCGACGGGGATCGCGGCGTTCCGCGGCGGGCGGTTCGACCGCGTGCTCGGCGCGGGTCTGCTGGCCAAATCGATCGCTGCCGACGGCGAGGAGATCGTGGCCGGGACGCTGGCCGACGGCTGGCTGCGGCTGCCTCTGGAGGGCCGCGCGGCGCGGCGGCGCGGCAGCGAATTGGGCGAGGGCGGGGAAGTGCGGCGGGTGTTCCGGGTCGGCGCGGACCTTTACATTCTGCGCCCGGGCGGATTGGAGGTCGTTCGTGACGGGCGCCTGGCGAAGGCGGTGGACGGCGGCGCCCCGCTGTTGACGCACGGGAATGTCAGCGCCCTGGCGGCGGACGGCGGCGGGCGGTTGTGGGTGGGGTATTTCGACCATGGGCTCGACATCGTTGATCCGGTTCGCCGCCAAATTACGCCTGTACAGGATGAGCGGATATTCTGCGTGAACCGCATTGTGCGTTCGAGCGACGGGCAACAGATGGCTGTGGCGACGGCCAACGGACTCGTGTTTTTTGACGCCGGCGGGCGGCAGCGCCAGGTGCTGACGAAGGCCGACGGATTGATTGCGTCCCACGTCACCGACGTCGCGGCGTTCGGAAAAGGATGGGCGGCTGCAACGCCCGCGGGCCTTACATTTTTGGACGGCGGGACGCGCAGCGTCTATGCGTTTCATGGCCTGGTCAACAATCACGTATACACGCTCGGCGCCGCCGGGGAAACGCTGCTGGCGGGCACGCTGGGCGGGGTCTCGGTGCTGCGCGGTGAAAATGTAACGAAGGGTTACACGACGGCGAATTCGGGGCTGAAAACCAACTGGATCACCGGACTTGTCCAGCGTGGCGGCGAGTGGTTTGCAGGCACCTATGGGGGCGGGGTGCAGCGGCTGGACGGGGCGGGCGTTTGGCGCCAGTTCGACAGCATGCCGGCCAACGTCGTGGTGAATCCGAACGCTATGGCGGCAACGCCGCGGGCGGTGTACGCCGGGACGTTGGAAAATGGTTTGCTGATCTGGGAAGATGCGCGGCAGACGTGGCGCGCCGTGCGGGCCGGACTGCCGTCGGCGAATGTGACCGCGATCCTCTATCATGACAACAAGCTCTACCTGGGCACGGACAATGGATTGGTCGTGGTGCCGGAGAGCGTTTTGGGGCTTTGATGCGGCTTAGACTTTTGTTGGCGGTGCTTTCCGCGGCCGGGTTGCTGGCCGACGCCGGTTCGTTGATTCCGTCGAATAAGCAGGCGCCGGATCCGGCGGTCCTCTCGATGGAAGAGATGGCGATCGACATCGATATCGACGGCAGCAACGCGCGCGTATTGATGCGGCAGATCTTCGCGAGCCGCGTGGCGAACGTGCTCGAGGGCAACTATGTATTCGCGCTGCCGGGCGGCGCGCTGGTGTCCGACTTCGCCGTTTGGGACGGCGCCGTGCGCATCCCCGGCGTGATTCTGGAGCGCAAGCGGGCGCAGGAACTCTACGAAAACATCC
>CAYMTH010000192.1:4685-8427 GCA_964393235.1 uncultured Solibacteraceae bacterium
CGTGACGCTGATGGCGCCGGCGTTTTGCGAAAAGGGGCTGTTGCAGATGGGCGAGTCCGACCCCGATTCCGGCCGCCGCACCACCGTTTTCAGCGCCCGGGTCGTGCCCATCCCCGGCTTCGGTACCAAACGCGTCGAACTGGAATACCACCAGCGGCTGCCGCTCGAGAATCTGGTGTCCTATCTGGCCATTCCGCTCAAACCCGAGGCGTACCGGCAACAGACGGTGGGGCGGCTCTGGATCACCCTGAACGCGCAATCGGCGCATGCGATCGAGGCGTTCGAGGTGGCCGGCAAATCGTACCCGATGCAGGTACAGGAGAAGACTGCCAACCGGGTGCGGGCTTCGCTCGACGTCAAGAATTTCGTGTTGACCGAAGACTTCGCGGTGACGATCCGCCGCGCCGCCCCGCGGGCCGCGGCGTTGTCGGTGACAGCCCAGCGCGATGTGCCCACCGAGCCCGGGTACTTCGAAGCCTCCGTGGTGCTGCCGTCCGAGCCGCCCGCGGCCGCCGGGCCCGCGCGGCGGATCGCGGCGCTCTTCGACGCTTCGCTCTCCATGCAGTGGGACAAGCTGGAACGCTCCTACGCCGCGCTGGCGAAGCTGCTGACGTCGCTCCGTCCGGAGGACAAGTTTGACCTGTTCGTGTTCAATTCGACCGTCGCGCGCTACGGCACGGGACCGGTTCCCGGCGGTACGGCCGAGGCGGAGAAGGCGCTTGCCTGGCTGAAAGAACAGCCGTTGCGGGGCGCGACGAATCTGCCGGCGGCGCTCGACGCCGGATTGGCCGCAATCGATGGCGACAACGGCGCCATCGTGCTGTTCAGTGACGGCGGCGCTTCGGAAGGCGAGGTTCGCTCAGGCCGTATCGCGGATGCCTACGCGAAGAAGTGGGCTGCTTCCCGCAAGCCCCGGACGTTCGTTTTCGCGGTCGGCGATGACGCGAATGTAAGCCTGCTGCGCGCCCTCGCGCGCCATGACGGCGTGCTCGAAACGATCAATTCGACCGAGACGCCGGACTTCAAATTGAATGCGTTTCTCTCCAAGCTGCAGCGCCGTCCGGTGGCCGGATTGTCTCTGCAGGCGCAGCAGAATCTGTACGATGTCTATCCGTTGCAGGAGCAGGTTTATGGCGGTTCCGAGGCGTCATGGGTGGGCCGGTACAAGCAGCCGGGCAATACAACTTTTCGCGCCGGCGCCGCGCAGGTGAACGTGAACCTGCCGGCGAATGAAACGTTACAACCGCAATTGCCGAGGGCTTGGGCGAAGGCTCGCGTCGACGCCTTATTGGACAAGATCGAGCGCGAAGGAGAAGACCGCGCGACGATCGACGAGATCATCCGGCTCTCGCGCAAGTATAAGTTTGTAACGCCTTACACTTCGTTTCTGGCCGCCCCGCGCGCGCTGCTGCGGCCGCGCCTCATCCGCCCCGGTGATCCGGTGCTGCGCGTGCGCACCGACAAGCTGATCTCCTCGGTCGTGGCCGTTTTTCCGTTCGGCCTTGTGAAGCCGCTCAAGTTCCTGCCCGGTGAGGATATCTGGCAAACGCGCTTTCTGGCTCCCGTCGACATGACCGACGGAACACACCCGGTGAACCTGATCCTGCGGGACCGCAACGGCAACACTTACAAGGAGACGCGGACTTTCGTGATCGCCAGCAAGCCGCCGGTGGTGCGGTCGCGGCTCGACAAGAAATCCTACCGGCCCGGCGAAACGGTCACGCTGCGCGCCTCGGCGTCGTCGACGACCCGCACGGTGACCGCGCGCATGTACGGCGTCGCGCCGGTCGCCCTGCGCTGGGACGCGAAATCGCTCGCCAACACCGGTCGGTTCGTTCTGCCCCGCGATCTCGCCCCCGGTCGCTACACCCTTACAGTCACGGCCGAGGACATGGCCCACAACATTGGCACCGAGGAGGTACAGCTCGATGTTCTCCCGTAAATGGCTGCTGCCGGCGGCGCTCGCCGCCACGCTCGCCGCCGATCTTCCCGAGTGGGTCGCCACCATCGAGGTCCGCCACAAGCTCGAAGACGTCTTCTACCGCACCGTTACTTTCGGCGCCAACACCATCGCCTGGCGCAAGCCGCCCAGGGAAACGCGACCCGCGCTCGACCTGCAGATCCAGCAGACGCCGGCCGAGGCGCAGCTCTACTACCTGCGGGCCCGCGAGGCCGAGGCGCAGCTCGATTTCGCGGCCGCCGAGGCAGATTGGGCCAAGTTCGCGCAGATCGCGCCCGACCGCGCCGCCGCGTGGCGTGAGAAGGCCGATTTCCATCGCAGGCGCAATGAACCCGAGAAGGAGCTCGCCGCGCTGCTCGAAGCCGCCAAATTGCCCGCGACAGGCAGTGAAATCTATCGCCCCGTGCGCAACCAGCATGCTTGGCAGGCGCTCGAGCGCGCCGCGCAGTTGGTGCCGGACCACCTGCTCAACGACGACCGCGCGCTTGACGTCCATCGTGCCCGCGAGGCGCGTTACCCGAACGAGACGGAGACCTACACGCGGCAGGCGCAGTGGCTTCTCGAACGTAAGCGCTGGAGCGACGTCGAAGCCTTGCTCGGTCGCTATCAGGCGCGCCGCCCGGACGACCAGTCCTGGCCGCTCGAGATGCGCGCCGCCATCGAGAAAGGCCGCGCCGGCGCCGACGCCGCCATTGCGCTCTACGATCGCGCCTACCGGCCCGACTGGCCCGAGTCCCTCATCGCCGCCTACTTCCGCGTCATCGATGAGGCCGGCGCCCGCCGCCGCTTCGTCGCGGCCGCCCGCCAAAAGGCCGCGGCCGATCCCTCTTCGCTCGACGCCGCCTCCCGCCTCTTCCATCACTACCGCCTCTCCGGCGACACCAGCGCCGCCCAGCGCGTGCTGCACGACTTTGCCAAGGCCCGCGCCGCCCGCACCACCGCGTCCGAACAGCTCACCCTCGGCGCCTTCCACGCGGCCGTGCAAAACTACGAGGAAGCCGCGCGCCGCTATCACGCCGCCTATCAATCGAACGACGCCGCGGCCGCCGAACGGGCCCTTGCGTCCCTCATCGAACTGCTCACCCAACAGGCCGCCCAGCCCTTCCGCTTCGGCGGCGGCGATCTCTCGTTCTATCGCGATATCGCCACGATCGACACGAATCCCGGCTTCTGGAACGGCATCCTTTCGCTGATTCTCAACGGCCAGTCGCCCGCCTCCGAGCTCAGCCAGCAGGAGCGCAAGGCGATTCCCTATTTCCACCGCGCCGCCGCCGCCGAACTGCTACGCGTTTTCGACGCCCGCTTCGCGCAATCCGCCCGCCGCTCCGCGCTGCACGCGCAGGTCATCGAAGCCGCCTCGCTGCATGCCGAATCGGACCGCGTCGCCCGGCTCGGCGCCGCCTTCCTCGCCGGCTTCGCCGACGCGCCCGAACGCACCCGCGTCGCGCTGCTCACCGCCGACGCCTACGCCCGCGTGAATCAGACGCAGTCCGAGTTCGCCCTCTACGACGCGCTGCTCAACGAACTCGCCGCCCGGGCCGGCCGCGTGCCGATCGGCGAGAATCCGTCGTCGGCCCGCAGCGCCGATTACCCGCGCGTGCTCGATCGCTACATCGCGCGCCTCGTCGCCATGCGCCAACTCGCGCCGGCGCTCGCGCTCTACCGCCGCGAAATCGATCGCAACCCCAACGATCCCGGCCTTTACGAACGCCTCGCCGCGTTCCTCGAGCAGAACAAAATGACCGTCGAAATCGAGGCCACCTACCGCCGCGCCATCCAGCA
>CAYMTH010000193.1:0-2580 GCA_964393235.1 uncultured Solibacteraceae bacterium
GAGCGCTTCCAGATCCAGCTCCACGTCCTGTCGGCGCCGGAAATCCTCAACATCGCGCAGATCTCGAACCTCACGGTGAGCGACACGCTCAAGCGCCTCCGCGACGCCGGCCTCGATTCGATCCCCGGCGCCGGCGCCGAGATCCTGCACGACGAAGTCCGCCACCGCATCGCCCGGCTGAAGTGCAACACCCAGGAATGGCTCTCCGTCCACCGAGACGCGCACAAGCTCGGCATCCGCACCACCGCCACCATGATGTGGGGCTGCGGCGAGACCATCGAGCACCGCATTCATCACCTGCAGGTGCTTCGCGACCTGCAGGAGGAAACCGGCGGCTTCACCGCGTTCATCCCGTGGAGCTTCCAGCGCGACAACACCTCGCTCGGCCGGATCGTCAAGGAAGAAGCCACCAGCGTCGAGTTCCTCAAAACGCTGGCCATCTGCCGGCTGTTCCTCGACAACATCCTCAACATCCAGACCTCGTGGGTCACGCAGGGACTCAAGGTCTGCCAGGTCGGCCTCCGTTTCGGCGGCAACGACGTCGGCAGCGTCATGATCGAGGAAAACGTCGTCTCCCAGGCCGGCGCCCGCTTCTCGGCCACAGAGGAGGATCTTCGCCGGATGATCCGCGACGCCGGCTTCATTCCCAAGCAGCGCGACACGCTCTACCGGACCTACTTCCTCAACTAACCGGCCGTCTCTTCCCAGCCGCGCAGTCCCGCCGTCGCGCCCGCCGCGCCGACGCTCTGCGCCCCGTAGGCGTTGGCGATCCGCGCCGCTTCGACCGGGCCGAGCCCCCGCAGCGTCGCCGCCAGGAAACCGCCGCAGAAGCTGTCCCCCGCCCCGGTCGAATCCACCGCGCGCACCGGCGCCGCCGGCACCGCCGCGCCGTTCACCGTGCAGCCCGCCGCGCCGCGCTTCACCACCACGTTGCCCGCGTAGCCGGCCAGGTCCAACTGCGCCGCTTCGGCCGCGTTCGCAAACAGCCAGTCGCAATGCGGCAGGCACGGCCCCACCACGCGCATCCATTCGCCCAGCCGGTCCCAACCCAGGTCGAGCGAGGTCGTCCAGCCGTCCTCCTTCGCCTCCCGCAGGTAGTCGGCGGCGCGACGACGCAGGCCCGGCACCGCGAACGGGTTACCCAAGTGCAGCCAGCGCACCCCGGCGCCCCACGGCCGCAGCGATTCGACGTTCGCGAACGCCTCCGTCAATACGCCTGGCCGGTGCACCAGCGCCCGCGCGCCGTCGGCCCGGAACAGCCCCATCGTCAACGCCGTCCCGCCGGTCAGCCCGGGCAGAAAATGCGCTTCGACGCCCGCCGATTCCAGCCGCTCCCGGCAGATCCGCCCGTGCGCGTCGTCGCCGCTCGCAGTAACCAGCCGCACCCGCGCGCCCAGCCGCGCCGCCGCGTACGCCGTGGTCCCGCCGTTGCCGCCCAGCCCGGCCGCGAACTCCGCCGGCCACGTCGTCTGGTCCCACGCCAACTCCTCCACCGGGCCGGCAATCCAGTCATAAACGAGGTTGCCCGCCACCAGCAGCATCGTGGCTAAAACGCTCCCCCGGCCATCTTCCGCAAGAGCGCCAGCGGAATCGGCCACTGCCCGTTCACCTCAGTCCCCGCCGCCGTGAACTTTCCCGCCAGCAGCAGTCCGCTCAGGTCGTCCTCGCTCGCCTGCTGCCCGATGCGCTCGAAGTACTTCTGGAATTCCGCGGTCACCCGCGTCAACTCGGCCTGGATCACGTTCGCGCGCACCAGGTCACCGCACCGCACCCGCATCCGCAACTCCGGTCGTCCGCCGGAAATCCCGATCCAGAATGTCGCCCGCTCGGCTTCGGCCAATACCTTGCCAAACAGCCGCATACCGGCCGGCAGCGCCGGATCCCCCCGCAACGCGCTACCGCCCAAAGTCAGCCACAACGGCTCGCCCGGCACCGGTTCGGTCCACGGCGCCTTCGCTCGCGAGGCGCGTAACGCATAGACCGCCATCGGCTCCGGCGACGTCGCCAGCGCCAGCACCCGCGAACTCACGGGAAAGAACGAAACCATCCGGCCCGGGGTGGCGCCGGCCACACCGCAGACGCCGTTCTTGCAGGACCCGCCGCGCGCCTCCACGAACGCTTTCAGCTTTTCCATATCGAACCGGCCCCGCACCAGCAGGTACCAGTCATCCTTCACCCGTGAAGCCGTCACCGCCTCCAGGTCCGTCTTCCAGTCAAACCCGCTTTCGGTCACGAACCGGCGATAATCCGCCTCTTCCGCCACCGGGTTGCTCTCGAGCAACTCCCCCAGACCCGCCGCCCGTAACGCCGCCAGATCGACGTGAAACACCGGCGCGTTCGCGTCCGGAAACCGGCCCAAAAGCTCCGGCATCGCCGGATCGGCGCCACGCTTCCACAGAAGCAGCGAAATCGTGATGGCGCAGCCGGCCACGGCCAGCAGCGCCATCATCCAAGATTTGCCGCGAAAGCTCACTCGGGCTCCGGGTCCGGCGTTACGCCAGCACCGCTTCCCGCGTGCGCGCAGCTTTCCACAGAGCCATGTAAGGCTCCAGGTCCTTCATCATCGTCCGGAACTGCTCC
>CAYMTH010000193.1:2590-8423 GCA_964393235.1 uncultured Solibacteraceae bacterium
CGCGCCGTCGCTCCACGCCTTCTCCGGACACGGATGCGTTTCCACGATCATCGCGTCGGCGCCGATCGCCACGCCGGCCCGCGCCAACGGCGGCACCAGTTTCCGCTTACCCACCGCGTGGCTCGGGTCGAGCACCACCGGCAGATGCGTCAATTCGTTCAGCACCGGAATCGCCGAAATGTCGCAGGTGTTGCGCGTTTCCGTTTCAAAGGTGCGGATGCCGCGCTCACACAACATGACGTTCGGGTTGCCATGCGCCACGATGTACTCGGCCGACATCAGCAGTTCCTTGATCGTCGCGCTCAGACCGCGCTTCAGCATTACCGGCCGGCCGCATTCGCCCAGGCGCTTCAGCAGCGCGAAGTTTTGCATGTTCCGCGCGCCCACCTGCATGATGTCGGTGTACTCGGCCACCAGGTCGACGTCTTTGTCGGCCATGATCTCGGTGACGATCGCCAGACCCGTCGCCTCGCGCGCCTTCGCCAGCAGCTTCAGCCCTTCGCCTTCCAGGCCCTGGAAGTCGTACGGCGACGTCCGCGGCTTGAACGCGCCGCCGCGCAGCACCCGGGCGCCCGCCGCGGCCACGGCCTCGGCAGACTCCATGATCTGCTTCTCGCTCTCCACAGAGCACGGCCCCGCCATCATGACGAAGTCGTCGCCGCCGATCTCGATCGCGCCCGCGTTCGTCCGCAGCGTGATCACCGTCTTGGCCTTCTTGAACTCTTTGCTGACGAACTTGTACGGCGCCGAGATCCGCACGGCCTTTTCCACCTGCGGCATCGCCTCCAGGCTCTCCAGGCACGGCGTCACGTCGCCCACACCGACCACGCCGATCACGACGCGCTCTTCCCCTTCGATCGCATGGATCTTGTATCCAAAGTCCCGGATCCGCTCACAGACCGCGTCCACTTCCGCTTTTGTGCTGTGCAGTTTCATCGAAATAATCATGTCCGTTTCGCCTCGCCGGAATACCCGAAAGAGAAGCTCCTCCTAAAAACACGGAAACCCACTCTTCCGAGTGGGCTAAGCTTGGTTATCTTGTTGATACGACCGTACTTACGACCCACTCACACACTGGCGCCATAACGCCAGAATCGAGATACGAAAGTGTGGGACAAGTACCGCATGAAATTGTAGTGTAGCCGGGATCCGGTTGCCTCCGCAAGAGGTCTTCCCATATTTTTCGCAAAAAAACACTACAATCGGGTGAACAGCCCGAATTAGCGCCATTCCGGCAGTTTTTCACTATAACCACCTTTTCGAGGTGTACATATTGCCCTCTCGGCGCCCGCTCCTCCGCCGCCGCTTCCGGATCCGAAATCCGCATTCGTGTTTTCAAACACTTACACCGTGATCTAGCGGTAACAATCTCGTTACATCGAAGGCATTGACTCTTCCCGCGCCGCTCCCCACGCTCAGGGAATACCGCACACGCCCGCAACCCGTGCCGCCAATCCCTGAGGAGCTACCGCCATGACTCTGTCCCCGCGCCCGGCAGTACGCGCACTCCTGATGCTCTCCTTCTCCCTCACCGGCCTCGCCGCGACGCCAACCCGCCGCGCGCCGGCCACCAATCAGCCGATGGTCGACGACTACCGGATCACAGTCCTTTCCGACATGGTCCCCGGCCGCCGGACCATCGGCGAGTGGGGCTTCTCCGCGCTCGTCGAGGTCCGCTCGGCCGGCGTCACCAAACGTTTCCTGTTCGACACCGGCGGCAACACGCAGACCGTCCTCACCAACGCCCGCACCCTGAATATGAACATCTGCGACGTTGAGGATGTCGTCCTCACCCACAACCACGACGACCATACGCTGGGGCTCGAAACCCTCCGTACCGCCTGCCGCGAAACCAATCCGAACGCCTTCAAAACCACCTACATCGGGAGCGAAGAGATGTTCTGGCCACGCATCAACGCCGCCGGCGCCCAGAGCAACATCCTCGTCGCCGCCGCCCCGCGCTACCGGGCCCTCGGCGGATCGTTCGTCGTCAATGAACGCCCGACGCCGCAGTTCCTCGGTCTCCCAGGCGTCTGGCTCACCGGGAAGATCCGGCGCAACTACAACGAACGAACCAACGTGAACGGCATCAGTATCCAATCCCCGGACGGCCAGCGCGCCGAAGACTTCCTCCCGGAGGAGATCGCCGTCGTCATCAATACGCCCACCGGCATGGTGGTCATCACCGGCTGCGCCCACGCCGGCATCACCAACACCATCGAGGCGGCCCAGGACATCCTCGGCGCCAAGCCCCCCGTCACCCTCGTCGGCGGCATCCATTTCTTCCCTCTCCCGATCGGCGAGGAAAGCACCGAAGGAGTCCCCGGCACGCTGCTCTGGGAATCGCATCAGATGAAGCAGAATGGCGTCGAAGTGATTCTCGGCGCCCACTGCACCGGCTTCGAGCGCTTCGTGTTCATCCGCAATTTCCTGGGGCTCGACGACAGCGCCTCCACCTTCAGTTCGGTCGGCACAATGCTCTCGATGGAAAACGGCTTCACCTACACCAACCCGTTTGCCGTCAACCTCTCCGTCCACCCCGGCTGGCAGACGCAACTGCAATGGCTCACCTGCGGCAGTAAGCCGCCCACGGCCTCCTGCCAAGCCTCGGTCTCGGTCTGGAACTACTACCTGATGAAAAACTTCAGCCCGGCCGCCCGGCCGCTCATTGTCGGCGGAGGAACCCAGATGATGACCGTCCAGCAGTACCTCGCGGCTCGCGCCGCCGCCGGGATGTAGGCAGAGGGGGCGCCCAAGCCCCCCTACCCCCGACGCGCGAACAGCGCTTCGACCGCCTTCCCTTTGCCGTCTTTCGTCGCATACACCGGCCGCTGCTCGATCTCATACGCCGTGTCCGGCGCGATCCCCATCGCCGTGTACAGCGTCGCGTGCAGATCCTCGATCGTCACCGGATTCTCGATAATCCGGCAAGGCCGCTCGTCCGCCGTCTTCCCGTACACCAGCCCCTTCTGGAACCCGCCCCCGAACACCGCCACGCTCACCGCCTCGGTGAAGTGCCGGTGCATCCCGTAGTGCTTCGGCTCGGTCATGATGTCGGGCTGCTTCACCTGGTCCTTCACGGTCGCGTCCGGCTTGCCCTCGGTCATCATGTCACGGCCAAATTCGGTCGCGATCACCACCAGCGTCCGGTCCAGCAGCCCGCGCTCCTCCAGATCCCGGATCAGCGTCGCCACCGGCAGGTCGATCGTCGCCTTCATCTCCTCGGCCCGCTTGTGCCCGTTCTCGTGCGAATCCCAATACCGGAAGGGAATGTACTCGGTGGTCACCTCGACAAACCGCGCCCCGGCCTCCACGGCCCGCCGCGCCAGCAGGCACCCCAGCCCGAACCGCGAGTTGTTGTAATTGGCGAAGCTCTTCTCCGGCTCCAGCGACAGGTCGAACGCCTTCGCCGCCGGCGACGTCAGCAGCCGGTGCGCGTTCTCGAGCGACCGCAGAAAACTCTCTTTCTGATAGTCGCTGCCGTCCCGCCCGATCGGCGACGCCTCCAGCATTTTCTTGTGCAGCGCCCGCCGGTTCTCAAACCGCGACCGCCCCAGGTACTCCGACGGTCGCGTCACGCTCACCGCGTCCCGCGGGTCCATGATCTGAAACGGCCCGTACTCCGAGCCCAGAAATCCGGCCGTATGAAACGCCTTGAGCGCGTCCGACTCGGCCCCGATCTCCATGTTCTGCCCGATATCGAGAAACGCCGGAATGTCCGGATTCCGCGATCCCAGCGTCCGCGCGATGAATGATCCCATGTGCGGCACCGCCACCGACTGCGGCGGCGCGTACCCCGTGTGCCAGTGGAACTGATGCCGCGAGTGCAGAATGAACCCGAGATCGCCCACGCGGTGCGAACGAATTAGCGTTCCCCGGTCGAGCACGCTCCCGATCTGCTCCAGCCCCTTCGACAGCCGCACCCCGTCGAGCGCCGTCGGAATCGACGGAAACGTCGACAGAACTTTCTCTGACGCGAGACCCGTCTCGTAGGGCGTATACCGCTTCGGGTCGAACGTCTCCGTCTGCGCCATCCCGCCCGCCATCCACAGCAGGATCATCGAGTCGGCCCGCGGCGTGATCTTCGTCCCCGCGCGCAGCCTCGGCGCCGCGCCGGCCATCGCCGCCAGCAACACTTCCCGTCGCGTCAATTCCCTAATCGACATACTGAAACTCCGGATGCACCAGCAGGATCCACAGCAGATCCTCCAACTCGGCGCCGCGCGCCAACTCCCGCTCCTTCGCCACCGGCGCCCGTCCCAGCGTCTGCCAGAACAGCTTCTCCACCAGCTTGTCGCGGTCTTTCTCCACCGCCGGCGGCGCCACGGGCAGCGGGTCGGTGATCTTCGCCAGCAGGTTCCGGTCCGGCGTCCGCGGGAACAGGTAGTAGCGCACCGAACTGTTCACGTCGCTCAGCCGCCCCACATCGTCGATCACCAGCTTCCCCGTCAGCCGCTTCGCCCTCTTCGGCACCGTGAGCAGCACGGCCTTGCCGAACGGCGTCACCACCACGTTCTGGTACCGGACCTTGTCGGCCGTCACCGCCTTCAGCGCGGCTCCGGATGCCGGACGCGCCGGCTTGCCGTCAAAGGCCAGCCCGAACCAGCCCGCTAGCGTCCGTTCCGCGTCGTACGATCCTGCGTCTTCCACCAGCAGCCACAGCTCCGTCAGACCCGCCACCGGAACGTCGAGCGCCGTCGCTCCCCGCCGCAGCGTCTTCGAATCGAACACCGCCGCCGGAGCCTCCGGCAGCGTCCCGGCCAACCGTTGCGCCCCGCGCCGCAGCGCCACCGCCAGCGTCTGCCCGTTGACGAGTTCCAGCGCCTGCAGCGTGCTCGCCTCCGCCGGACGCGTCGTGTACACCTGGTCCCGGATCGGCCGCCCCATCGCCCGGCTCAGCGCCGTCGATTTGAACTCCCACTCCCGCGCCATCCGCGCCCCGCGCTCGTGCTGCATCGACCGCCATTCCCCCGTCAGCGCCGACAGCGAATCCACAAACTGTTCCGCCGTCAGCCGCCGCGGCATCGGCCCGTTAAACTTCCGGTCGGTGGCCGGCGGCGCCGCCGGCTGCTGCCACGCCTTCGACGTCATGATCTGCTTCAACAGCCGGTTGATGTCGTAGCCGTTCGTCGCGAAATCCATCGCCAGCCAGTCAAGCAGGTCGGCGTTGAACGGCTCGGCGTCCATATCGTCCACCGGCTCCACGATCGCCCGCCCGAACAGCCGGCCCCAGATCCGGTTCACGAACGTCCGCGCCAGCCGCCCGTTGCCCGGCGCCGTGAACAGCGCCGCCGCGGCCGCCCGCCGCTCATCCAGCGTCCCGTTCTGCGGAATCGCGCCCAGCGCCGGGAACAGGAACTGCGGCCCCTGCTTCTTGCCCGTCTTCACGTCGCAGCGCACCAGTTCCAGCTGCGGCTCGGCCGAAAAGATCGCCGCCATGCCGTAGCTCTCGCGCAGCTTGTACTTGTTCACGAACGAGTCGTGGCACGACGCGCACTTCAAATTCACGCCCAGAAACACCTGCGCCGTATTCTGCGCCGCCTGCATGTGCGGCAGCTGCGACGCGTTCTCGTCCCCGCGCCAGTTCTCGCCCACCAGGAAACCCGCCGGCGCGTCCGGGCCCACCGGATTCACCAGTTGCCGCACCATCTCGTCGTACGGCATGTTCCCGGCGATCGCCTTCTTCAGCCACGGCGTATACGGCTTGGCCGACTCCCCGTGATACGCCCGCAAATCGTTGCGCAGCATATCGTTCCAAAAACTCATCCAGTGCCCGGCGAACATCTCCCGGTCCGCCAGCAGCCTGTCGATCAACGCCCCGCGGTCCATCCCC
>CAYMTH010000194.1:0-8382 GCA_964393235.1 uncultured Solibacteraceae bacterium
CCGGCAAAGCGCTTCACGCCGAGCCGCTGCGCGTTCGAATCGCGCCCGTTTTTAGTAGAACCTAAACCTTTTTTCGATGCCATGGCTGAATTTCCTTACGCCTCGATCCCGGTGACCGTCACCTGGGTGTAGTCCTGGCGGTGGCCCTGGGTCTTCTTGTACTGCTTCTTGCGCTTGAACTTGAACACGATGACCTTGTCAGCGCGCCCGTGATTGTCGATCTTGGCGCTAACCTTCGCGCCGGCGGCTTCCGCGCCCGCCTTCACTTCGCCCGCGTCGTTGACGACGGCGACCACTTTGTCGAACGTAATGTCGGAGCCGGGGGTACCGGCGAGCTTTTCGACCTTAACCGACGTGCCGGGAGCAACACGATACTGCTTGCCGCCAGTCTCGATAACAGCGTACATCGCTAACCTCTTCAGGTGTTCTATTTGAATTCTGGACTACTTACGGGAGGGCAGGAGGGGGGAAGTGCACACCCTAAGTGCGTGCGGAGTTGGTCCGCAATTTCTAAGTCTACCTGTTTCAGGAGGATTTGGCAAGCCGGGCCGCGCGACGGTAGGGGCGGAGGCGTTCACGGCGGGCCTCGGCGGCGTGGATCTGGCGTTCGGAGAGGCCGAAATAGTGTCCGACTTCGTGCCAGACAGTATCGACGACGATGCGTTCGAGTTCAGCCTGGCTGCGGGCCATCTCTTCATGCGGACGCTGGAAGATGCGGATGCGGTCGGGGCCGTCGAGCCCGGGGTCGCCGGTGGTGCGTTCGGTGCGGGGGCGCCCTTCATAGAGGCCGAGGAGGTCGGGGTAGGGGCCGACGGGTTCGACGACAATCACCAGATTCTGCATGTGGGCGCGGAAGCGCGGCGGCAGGCTGGCGACGGCGCGGTCGACGAGCGCATCGAAGGCTTCTGGTGCGATCCGTACGGGCACTTTGCCAGAATAGAGAGAAAGCGCCGCGCGGCGCAATCCCCGCTTCCTTTATGAACGACAACGATACGCTGCAAACGGTGGCCGCCAACCTGGGCATCGGCAAGCTGAAACGCCACATCTTCCTGTGCGCCGACGCGACCAAGCCGAAGTGCGCGGATAAAGACCTTTCCAACGAAGTTTGGGAACATCTGAAGAAGCGCGTGGCGGGGGCCGGGCTGATGTCGGGCGACAGCTGCACGTACCGGACGAAGGCGAACTGCCTGCGGATCTGCGAGCGGGGCCCGATCGCGGTGGTGTACCCGGAGGGGATCTGGTACCACTCGGTCACCAAAGAGGTCGTCGACCGGATTGTGGACGAGCACCTGGTGGGTGGCCGGCCGGTGGAAGAGTTTGTTTTCGCAACCGGACCGCTGAGCGGGGACGGCGAGTAAGCGATGGACAAAAGGATTATTGTGGCCATCGACGGCCCGGCGGGCGCGGGGAAGAGCACGGTGGCGAAGGCCGTGGCGGCGCGGATGGGTTTTTTGCACGTCGACAGCGGGGCGATGTACCGGGCGATCGCGCTGTGGGCAGTGGAGAACGGGATCGACCCGTCGGACGACCATAAGGTGGTCCCGCTGGCCGAGAGTGCGGAGATCGTGCTGGAGAACGGACGGGTGCTATTGAACGGCCGGGACGTGACGGCGGCGATCCGGGCGCCGGAGGTATCGCAGGCGGCGTCGCGGGTCTCGACGATTCCGGGTGTGCGACGGGAACTGGTGCTGAAGCAGCAGGAGTACGCCGAGTTTTCGAGCGTCGTGATGGAGGGCCGGGACATCGGCACGGTGGTTTATCCGCGGGCGCAGGTGAAGATTTACCTGGACGCGAGCGCCGAGGTGCGGGCGCGGCGGCGCGTGGACGAACTGGGCGGGGACTACGAGCAGGTTTTGCGCGACATCCGCGAGCGGGACGACCGCGACGCGACGCGCGCCGATTCGCCGCTGCGGCAGGCCGAGGACGCCGAGTACCTGGACACGAGCCACCTGGACCAGGAGGGCGTCATTCAGGCCGTGCTGCGGATCGTGCGGGAGAAGACATCGAACGGAAGAGGAGTGACGAGTTGAGCGATTTGATCGTGATGAAGTTTGGCGGCACGTCCATGGGGAGTGCTGAGCGGATCCGGATCGCCGCGAAGATCACCGCCGACGAGCGGGCGAAGCGGCCGGTGGCGATCGTGGTTTCGGCGATGTCGAAGGTAACCGATTTGTTGCTGGAGACGCTGCGGCAGGCCGAGAACGGCAACCGCGCGACGGTGGAGCAGAATATCGCCGGGCTGCGGGAGCGGCACGAGACGACGGCGCGGGAGTTGCTGCAGGCGCCGGACGCGGTGATCGTGGGGATCGGCGGGCTGGTGAGCGAGTTCGAACGGATCGCGCAGGGCATTCTACTGCTGGGCGACCGGCCGCCGCGGTCGGTGGACGAGGCGATCGCGATCGGCGAGCGGCTGACGGCGCTGATCATTTCCGCGTACCTGACCGAGACGGGCACGCCGGCCGAGGCGGTGAACGCGGCGAGCGTGGTGGTGACCGACTCGATTTTCGGCAACGCGACGCCGATCATGGACCTGACGCGGGCGAAGGCGGCCGCGGTGGTGGCGCCGCTCCTGGCGGCGGGCAAGATCGCAGTGATGACCGGGTTCAACGGCGCGACGGCGGATGGGAAGCCGACGACGCTCGGGCGGGGCGGCTCCGATTTCTCGGCGTCGATTCTGGCCAGCGCGCTGGACGCGAGCGAGCTGTGGATCTGGACCGACGTGGACGGGATCATGACGGCGGACCCGCGGCTGGTGAAAGACGCGCGGGTGCTGGACGAAGTGACCTACGCCGAGGCGGCGGAGCTGGCCTACAACGGCGCGAAGGTGCTGCATCCGCGGACGCTGGCGCCGCTGGTGGAAAAGAAGATTCCGGTTTGGAGCAAGAACTCGTTCAACCTGGACGCGCCGGGGACGAAGATCGTGCCGGAGCTGCGGGCGGACGAACCGCGCGGGGCGCGGGCGGTGACGTCGATGGCGAACGTGGTGCTGGTGTCGGTGGAGCCGGCGTCGGGGGCGATCAGCGGGACCCGCGTGATGGCGCGGGCGCTGGACGCGCTCGACATCGTGAACGCCGAGGTGCTGACGCTCTCGAGCTCGTCGTACCGGCAGAGCTTCTGTTTCCTGGTGCGGAAGGACGAGTTGCCGGGCGTGCTGAAGGGACTGGAAGAGGCGCTGGCGCTCGAGATCGAACACGGGTACGTGAAGCCATTCGAGATGGACGAGAACGTGGGCCTGCTGGCGGTGGTCGGCGAAGGGATGCGGGGCGTGCCGGGTCTGGCGGGCCGCGTGTTCACTGCCGTGTCGCGGGAAGGGATCAGCATCATCGCGATCGCGCAGGGCTCGAGCGAACTGACGATCAACCTGGTGGTGAGCCGCGACGGGCTGGAGAAGGCCGTCAAGGCGATTCACGCCGAATGCGGATTGGGGCGGGCGCAGTAAGCGCCCGCTACTTCTTTTCGGGCAGATCCATCGCGCAGCGGAAGCCGATGGATCCGTTGGTAAAACGGGCCGGGATGCTGGACCATTCGTACGCCACGCCTTCGTTGAGGGCGCGATCGAAGGCGCCGCCCTTGATGTAGTGCCACGGTTCGCTGGCGGTGGGCTTCGGGTTCATGATGCGGCCGAAGCTTTCGATGGCCTGGGCGCTGGGGGTATGGGGATGATCGACCCACTCCCAGGCGTTGCCGGTCATGTTGAGCATCTGGTAGGGGCTGGCGCCGGAGTCGAAGGCGCTGACCGGGGCGAGGCCCTTCGAGCCGACGTTGGCGTTGGCGCTGGTTTCGGTGTTTCCCCAGGGGTAGTTGCGGCCGTCGGCGCCGCGGGCGGCCTTTTCCCATTCGCGCTCGTCGGGAACGCGTTTACCGGCCCAGGTACAGAACGCCTTGGCGTCGTTGTAGCTGACGTTGATGACGGGGAGCTCGGGGGCGTCGGCGGGGAAGCCGGCGGGCAGAGCATGGTTGGTGGCGGAGGCGAACTCGCGGTAGGCGCGGTTGCTGACCTCGGTGACATCCATGTAGAAGGCCGGGAGCTTGACGGGGGAGCGGGAGGAGCCGAAGAGGAACTCGCCGGCGGGGACGAGGGCCATGCGGCCGCCCTTGGAATCGAGGGTTTTGGCGGGTTCGTTCGAAGCGGCGGGCGGGGGCGGGGCGGCGGGCTTCTTATCCATGACCAGCCACACGCTGATGGCGATGGTGATGGCGACGCTGATGCCTATGCCGGCATAAATGCCGGTCGTGGAGCCAGAGGCGGGGGCGGCGGCGGGCACGGGAGCGGCGCCGGTCTGGATGGTGGTCCCGCCGGTCGGGATCTGCTGCGGAACACCGCCGCGCTGGAGTTCGACGATGATGGCGTGGAGGGCCTGGCGGACGGAGCTGAAACCCTGGAGACGGTCCTCGGGCTTTTTCGCGGTGCAGCGGAGAATCAGCTCGATGATGGCGGGCGGGACGCCGGCGGCGGCGATGCGGGCCGGGTCGGGATTCTCGTGGAGGATGACGTAGAAGAGCCGCTCCATGGAGTCGCCATTGACGAGGCGTTCGCCGGTGAAGAGCTCGTAGAGGACGATGCCGTAGGAGTAGACGTCGACGAGGGGAGTGATGTTGACGCCCATGACCTGTTCGGGGGCCATGTAGAAGGGCGTGCCCATGGTGTTGCCGGCCTTGGTGAGGGAGAAGCCGACGGCCTTGGAGATGCCGAAGTCGACGATCTTGGAGCGGCCCGACTCTTCGAGGAAGATGTTTTCGGGCTTGATGTCGCGGTGGATGATGCCGCGGCTGTGCACGTACTCGAGGGCGGTGGCGATCTCGTAGGCAAGGCGGAGGCGGTTCATGAGGTCGCCGGTCTGGCTCTTGCGGATGGCGCCGCGGAGGTCGCCGCCACGGAGGAACTCCATGACGATATAGGGACGGCCCTCCTCCTCGCCATAGTCGTGGATGGTGACACAGTGATCGTGCTGGATGGTGCCCGACATGCGGGCTTCGTGCAGGAAGCGTTCCTTGGCCTCGGTATCGCGACAGGCTTCATCGGTGAGGATTTTTACCGCGACCTGGCGGCCGATGACGGTGTCGAGGGCGCGGTAGACATGAGACATACCGCCGCCGAGGAACTCCTGCAGCTCGTATTTTCCGAACCGCGCGGGTAGTTGCATGGGAGATCAGATGAGGGAAACGACGAAGTAGATGAGGCCCATAAAGACCAGAACGGCAACGGCGACGAGGATCATGACGCCGGTCTGGTTCTGGAGAGCCGGAGGAAGAATCTTGACGAAGCCGGGGAGCCCGTCGGCGACCGGCTGCGAGGCGGTGTTGTAGCTGGTGCGGGCGCCGGTCTGCTGCGTCGGGGTCCAGCCGGTCTGGCTGGGCGGATTCATGGTGGTGGGACGCTGCGCGGTGGCCTGTGGCGGCTGCTGGGTATAAGAGGTGGGGGAGACGGGGCGGGTGGCCGAGGTGGGCGTCTGGCCGGTGGGCATGCCCGCATTGCCCTGTTGCTGCTGGAGCGCGCCGAGGGTGGGCATTGAGGTGGTGACCATGCGGGCCGACGTTTCCATCCCGAGATAGCGTTCGATATCGACGGCGGTGTCGAAGAGCTTCTGATAGCGGTCCTGCGGCTGCTTGGCGGTGCACTTGGCGACGATGCGCTGCACTTCCGGATCGACGCCGGCGGCCTGGAGCGGGGTCAGGTCGAGCGGTTCGTAGAGGATCTTATTGAAGATCTTCTCGATCGTGTCGCCGGTGATGGGCTTGGCGCCGCAGAGGAGTTCGAACAGCAGGATGCCGAAGGAATAGACGTCGACGAGATGGGTGACCTGCTGGCCGAGGACCTGTTCGGGCGCCATGTAATAAGGCGTGCCGAGGGTGAAGCCGGCGCGGGTGAGTTGCATGCCTTCGGTCTTGGCGATGCCGAAGTCCATGAGCTTGATCTTGCCGGTGGAATCAACCTGAAGATTCTCGGGCTTGATGTCGCGGTGGATGATCCGCTTCTGATGAATGTAGTCGAGAGCGCGGGCGATCTGGACGGCCCAGCGAAGACGGTTCCTGATGTCGCCGGCGCGGTTGTTGCGCATGGCGTCGCGGAGGTTTTCGCCGCGCAGGAACTCCATGACCATGTACGGCTTGCCGTCGGCTTCGCCGAAGTCGAAGACGGTCATGCAGTTTTCGTGCACGAGGCTCGAGACGACCTTGGCTTCTTGAAGGAAGCGGGCCTTGGCTTCAGGGTCGACGCAGCCCTGCTCTGTCAGAATTTTGACCGCGACGGTGCGTCCGAGCACCGTATCCTGAGAGCGGTAGACATGCGACATGCCCCCACCGAGGAATTCCTGCAGTTCGTATTTTCCAATGCGGGCAGGGAGCTGCATCATGGGATCTGAAGTCTCAATAGTATCATCGCGCCGCCGGGGTTCGCGCCGACCTTACCGGGCCACCGTGGGCACGCATTGCAGTGCCTGGTAGAAGTCCTTGGAGAAGATCGGAACGTTGACCTCAAACTTGTAGCGCAGTTCTTTGTCGCCGATCATCACGGGACGGTTTTCCCGGCCCTGACGATTCACCCATTCGATCAACTGGCCGCCGCCGGTGGAGGTGACGCGGTCAGAAGAGTGAATGAAGCGGTAAATACCCCACAGGCCACTCTGCGGCTCGACTTCGAGCTCGGTGCCGCCAGTGACTTTGACCCGGCCGCGGACACCCTGCTGCGAAGAGCCCGGCCAGGTGAACTGCTTGCCGCCACCGGAGGCGCCGAAGGTCTGGGTCTGCCCGTCGATGGTGAGGGTGGAGCCGAGCACGACGTCCGACTTCACGGGGGTGAGCGTGTAGGCCATCCGCGGCTGCTGTGTGCCGGCGGGGAAGACCATGTCGGTGAAGCGCTGGGCCTGGTTGACGAAGGCGACATAGTTCGGGTTGATCTGGATGTTGCCTTCGCTGACGCCGTTCCACTTTCCGCCTTCCTTCTTCATGTACTTCTTCAGGTCGGCTTCGAGGAACTGCCACATGGCGCCCTCGGAGGGGTGGAACACCTTGATGACATCGTCGATGGTGGCGTCGGTCTTCGAGCCGGGGTTGAAGGGGAACTTCGTGCGGAGGCCGGCGAACTTCTGGTTGCAGAAGCCGGCGCCCTTGGCGTTGAGTTCGTCCTTGCCCATGCCCTTGAGGAAGCGGTCCACCTGGACGATGGGCTCCTCGAGAAGCCGGATGACGGTCTGGTCCATGCGGCCTTCGGGATCGGGGTTGAAGCCGCGCGCGACGGTCTTGACCTGCATGTGCGCGTCGCCGGCGGCGTCGATCGGCTTGTTGGCCGCGTTGGGATCGGTCTTCAGGTTCGGCACGGCATCGGCGAGAGCCTTTTGCAGGCGGGCGAGAGACTCGACGTAGGTACCGTTTTTCTCTGCGTAGATGTACTTCTGGACGCTGGCCGGCGGCGGCACCACTTCCATGACCGGCTGGAAGGCGTTGCGTACCTTCTCATTGTCGACGGCGAGGTTGCGGGTGGCGAGCCAGAAGAGGGCCAGCAGCGGGGTGTCGTTCGAGATGATCTGATCGAGCTTCTGCGTGGCGTCCTCGAGGTCCTTATACTTCACGAACTTCGAGTTGAGGAAGTAGCCGCGCCAGGCGCGGATGTAGTCGGCCGAGTAGCGGTCGGTGAGGTTCTTGGCCAGCGTCGAACGGTCGATGGAGGTGGCGCCCGTGTCGCAGGGCGACACGCGCGCGGTGTCCTTGGAGTTGGCCGAGTCGCCGCAGAGAACCCACTTGTCGCCGCCGAAGAACGGGTCGGGGTTCTTGATGTAGCCGGCCATGGCGCCGAAGCCTTCCTTGGTGAAGGCGCCGGGGACATCCTTATTGTTCTCGATGATGGTTTCCGAGCCCTTGATGTCGCGGTTATAGTTCACCGGCTTCACGGCCTTGTTGGCGGCGGCGAGCATGGACTGATAGATGCTGTCGACGCCGGAGAACTGGGCGAGGAAGCGGCGGCCGCGAGTGGCGGACTCGGCATCGAAGGGCAGCGGGCAGCCGCCGGAGTTGCGCAGGTAGTCGGAGTAGAACTCAAACTGGGCGCGGGCGAGTTCGGCGCGGTCGCCGACATCGCGGCCGGAGGACCAGGCGGTGAACAGCGCGGCGGCGGTGGCTTCGCGGGTCGACTTGTCGGGGTAGACGGTGAGGGTCAGATAGGTGCGGAGCGCGCTGAAGTAGGTGCCGTAGTCGTCGGTGGGCTGGGGCGAGTTGGGCAGGTTCTTGAGCATCCGCTGCAGGCCGCCGTGGGTGGGCCCAAGGAGGGTCTGGTTGAACTTCTGGCACCAGATTTCCTTGACGTGCGGATACATGTCGTTGCCCGAATAGAGGCCCATGCGGAGCTTATACGGGGCGCCTTCGGTCTTGTAGCCGTCGAGCGTCTGG
>CAYMTH010000195.1:0-8361 GCA_964393235.1 uncultured Solibacteraceae bacterium
GCAGGACCGGGACGAGGGCTCTCGTCGGCCGGCCACCGATTCCACCCGCGGGCCAAATCCCGGCGGCGGCTTCGGCGGCGGCGCCTGCGCCATCAGCAGCGTCGTCGCGCACAATACGGCGCCCAATACCCGGTTCGTCAGCTTCTGCATGTCCCTAATTCCCGCCCGTCTTCTTCCGCGACCGCTGCCACACCGTCATCTCGTCTTTGTCCAGCTCCGACTTCTTCTTCACCCACGAATACGTCCCGAACGGCCCGGGCCGCGAAAACCGCAGCGTCTCGCCCTCGTCCTTCACCGTGATCAGATCCAGCGTCGCGTCCGTCCGCGTCTCCGCCACCTTCACGCCCGTCGGCGTCACGCCCGGCTTTGCCGCCGCCTCTTCCGTCTTCATCAATCCCGCCGGCGTCTCCTGGAACATCCACGCCTTCCCCCGCCCGTCGATCCACCGCCACACCCCCTCCGACACCGGCAGCGCCTCCACCGGCACGCCCGCCGGCCGCTTCGCCACCGTTTGGGCCGGCTCCGCGCTCTTCATCACCCCGAACGGCGTCGGCCGGTACAGCCACGCCTTCCCCTTCGCGTCCACCCAGCGCCACGTGTGGCCTTCAATCGCCACCGCCCCCGCCGGCACGCCCTCCGGCCGCCCCGCCGTCTCCTTCGACTGCGCCAGGCTCCCCAGACACACCATCATCACAATCAACGAAAATTTCATGGCTGCTCCTTACTGCACTTTTTCCCAGCGGCAAACTTTTCCGAACGGCGTCTCGCTCACGACTTTCCGGTAGCCGCCCTGCACCGTTCCCGGCGGCGCCGTGTCGCCCGCCGAACACGCCCGCACCCCGCCGCCCGTATCCAGGCCCGGCCCCTGCGCCGCCGCGCTGCCCGCTGTCGACAGCACCTGCGCCTGCGCCGCCGCCGGGGCCGCCGCGGCCACCGCCGGCTCCGGCGTATTCTGCTTCGCCATCACCGCCGCCGTCTGCGCGTCCCGGTCCACCAGCTCCTGCACGTTCTTCGTAATCTTCTGCCCGTCCCACTCGAACACGATGCTCCGCGCGTCGAACGAAACGATCTTGAAATCCCCAACCTTATCGCCCGGCCGGTACCCCTTCTGCGCCTCGCCCTTCTTCGCCGCCATCATGATGATCGGCGGGTCCGCCACCATCAGCACACCATAGGCGAACGGAAAGGCGGGCATCTGTTTCACGGGTGGCGGTGCAATGATCACTGTCGGATTCCGGTCCTTCGAAAAGAGAAGACGCGCCGCGATGTCCAAATAGTTTGCCGCCACCGTACGTTCCGGCGCCGCCACCGGCGTCGTCCCCTTCGCCGCGGGCAGTTTCGGCGCGCTCGCGTGCACCATCTCCTCCCGCCGCGCCGTCTCGTCCCGCAGCTCCATCAGCTTCAACGTCGCCATCGCGATCCCCGCCAGCAGCAACGCGTTCAACAAAAACAGGCGGCTCATCAGAACGACAACCCTTTCTTCTCCGGAATCAGCTTCCGCGGCACGATCCCGGAAATCGTCAGCCGCACCGGAATCAGCTTCTGCGCCCCGTTCGCCTGCCCGATCCGGATCTCGCTCGTCGCCAGCAACTCCGGCTGCGCCCCCAGATCCGCCAGCAGATTCACCAGCTGTTCAATCCCCGCCTCGAACGACACCGAGACCGAAACTTCCCCGTAATCGTCCCCGAACGGCCGCGCCTGTCCGATCTCATTCGCGCGCACCTCGATCGGCGGCGCCTGCGCCCGCCCCACTCGCCGCAGCACCTGGAACAACTGCGCCTGCGCCTGCGCCGCCGTATCGGCCACCAGCAGCCCCTTCTCCCGCACCGCCAGGGCCGCCTGCGCCTGCTTCAACGCCGCCTGCTTGTCCGGCACCTGCAGCAGCAGCTCCCGCGCCTTCGTCAGCCGCTTCTCCAGCATCTGCGTCGAATTCGCCGCCACCACCGGATCCGCCGCCCCGCCCTCCGGCCAGAAATAAACCGCCGCCGCCAGCGCCAGCGCGCCGCCCAGCAGCTTCAATGCCCGCGCGTCCCGTTCCGATAAACTCATGGCTTCACCGCCGCCTTCTCCCGCTGGCTCCGGATGCGGAACACTTCGCTCCCCGCCGTCCGCCCGATCGGCGTAATAAACTCGCTCCCCGTCAACCGCGGCGACCCGTCCAGCACCCGCAACAGCGGCGCCGCCTGCTCGACCTCCCCCGTCACCGTCGCCGTCTCCCGCGTCAAATCCAGCCCGCTCAAAAACGCCGGCGCCTGGAACGTCCCCGTCAATTCCATCAGCAGGTCCAGATCCTCCCGCGTCCGCTTCCGGAACTCGTCCAGCTGCCCCACCCGCTTCCGCGTCTTGTCCAGATTCTGCTCCAGCCGCCCCACCCGCGACGACAGCGGCTCGGTCGCCTTCAGCTCCGCCTCCAGCGCCTCCCGGTAAACTTTCTCATCGTACGGCTTGTGCAGCGCGATCGCCACGCACAACCCCGCCAACACCACGCCCAGCACCGCCGTCGGCACATACCGCAGCTTCGAACTCGCCTTGCGCTCCGCCTCCGGCAGCAGGTTCGCGTCCACCGCCAGCCCCGGACACGCGCTCACCATCGCCGCCGCCTGGCTCAGCGCCAGCCCCAGCTCCCGCGGCTCCGTCTCCGCCCCCAGCCGCAACTCCGCCGCCGCCAGCGTGTACGCCCGTTCCGGCGCCACGTCGAACACCGCCGAAAACACCGGCTTCGCCTCGCTCTCGCCGTATACTTCCACCCCGTCCGCCATCGCCAGCCCGAACAGCAACTGCCCCGGCGGATCGTCCACCATCCGGATCGCCGACCGGATCGCCGCCGCCGAAAACGTGAAACTCGCCACCTTCACGCCCGCCTCGGCAAACAGCGTTCGATACCCCTCGAACACCTGCCGCCGCACCACCCCGATCAACACGTGCGCCGCGTCCAGCCGCGCCCACCCGATCATCGCGTCGTCTTCTTCGTACGGGTGCAGCGCGTCGGATTGATAGCTCACCGCCGCCCCCAGCTCCTCGTCCTTCACCCCCGGGAACGCCATCGTCCGCACGATCACTTCCCGCCGCGGCGCCAGCACCACCGCCGCCACATGCGCCGCCCCGTGCTTCTTCAAAAACTCCGCGTACTGCCGCCCCCACTCCACCGCCGGCCGCCCCCGGAAGTTCTCGATCCGCTCCACCCCCAGCACCGTCGCCCCCGCCGGTCGCATCCGCACCACCGACACTTCCAGCGCGTCCCCGCCGATCTCAATCCCGACGCCCGTCCCGAACGCCATCCACTTCCGCAACGCCAAAGGCAGCATATTCAGTTCGTCCCCGCGTTGTCGTACCAGCGCAGTATCCAGTACGGGGTCGGATCTTCCTTCAAATTCTGATTGAACTTCACCACCATCGCCGCGCTCCGCCGCACGTCCGATACCCCCGCCGGCCCCTGCGCCCGCAACGTCGCCGTCGCCCGCAGCGTGTAAACCGAGTTCCCCCCGATCCGCAGCCGCCCGCCCGCCGGCCCCGCGATCCCCAGCACTTCGTTCAACTCCGCCTGCGTCAAAAACGGCCGCATCGTCCGCCGCTGCACGATCGCCACCGCCGCGTCCGGCGGTACCCCGATCGCTACCAGCACCGGCAGCGCGGTCGTATTGATGTCGTAGGCGTCGTTGTTCCCAAACACGGTCAGGCAGTCTTTCAATCCAGGCATCCGCACCAGCGCCCCCGCGGCGTTCCGGATCCACGTACCGTGGTACAGGTCCGGCGTCACCCCGCGCACATAGAGCAACTCCTCGATCTGTTCAAAGGACGCATGCCGCGGCCGGAAAGTCGGACCCAGCGTCAGATAAAACTGGTCCAGCGGCGATCCCCCCGGCGCCGCCGTCCGCCAGTCGATGATCCCCTCCACCAGAACCTGCACCCGCTCCATCGGTACCCCGATCGCCATCAGCACCCGCGTCAACTCCTCCGGCGTCGCCCGGTTCACGTTGAACTTCGACGACTCCGGCATGATCTCCACCATCGCCGCCCCGCTCGGAAACACCATCGGCAACACGCTCATCCCCGGCTGATAGAACATCGGGCCCCCGTCCGGCCGCCGCGGCCCCGGCCCCCAGTTCATCCACAGCAGCGCCCGGTCCAGCGCCCCCGTCGCCAGGTAATACGCCCGCGTCTGCTCCAGGTGCGTCGACGTCCGCTCCGTCTCCGTCCGCACCGTCGTCGCCACCGAAAACGCGATCGCCGACAGCGCCGCCGTCAACCACAACACCGTCAATAACGCGCCGCCCCGTTCAGTCCGCATAGCTGAATAACGGATTCGCCGTAATCCGCACCGGAATCGTCGTCGTCGCCACCTGCAGGCTCTCCGGCGTCGGCTCCAGCGGAACCAACTCCACCCGCACCGCCGCCGGCAGCTTATTCGCCACCCACTTCGGCGTCCATCGCTCGATCAGCGGCGGCGGCATCGTCTCGCGGTACACAAACCGCACCCCCGCCAGCCGGTCGGCCAGAATAAACGAGTCCGGCCGCGCCTGCACCGGAATGAACAGCGGGCCCGGCTCCCCGCCCATCGGGTTCGGCTGCGTACCCACGCACGCCCCCCGCACGCTCCACGGTCCCGTGTACGGCAGCTCGTTGACGATCAGCCGCACCCCTTCCCCGTCTTTACCAGGAATCACGCCGAACTCCACGATCTTCGGATACCCCCGCGCCCCCTCCTGCAGCGAATAGCTCGTCACAAACCGCATCGCCTGCGGATCGCCGTGGAACATCACCGCCTTCCCGCCCGGAATCCCCGACTCCCCCAGGCACTCCACCGTCACCGGCATCAGCCCGTTGATCTGCGCCGCCAGCGCCTTCTCCACGCCCAGCACCCGCCGGTTCTTCAAAAACCGGCCGTTCGTCTTCTCCATCGCGTTCACGCCCACCCGCATCGAGTACAGCACGCCCAGGCTCAACAGCGACATCAGCGACACCGCGATCAACAGCTCCAGCAGCGTCACGCCCCGCTCCCCCGCCCGCCTCATAGCGGCGCCCCCGCGAACACCTCCGGCGGCGGCTCGTCCGGCAACAGATACCGCCGCCGGAACGCCTCCAGCACGAACGATTTCTTCTGCTGCCCGGCATTCTCGTACTGCACCTGCAGCTCGATCCGCTCCAATATCTCCGACCCCGGCCCCGCCCCCGGCATGAACTCGAACACCGTCGCCCGCGCCCGCCACGCCGCCGCCAGCCCCGACGTCTGCGACGGGTCGAACCGCCCCTCCACCACCTGCCCCAACGGCATCCGCGGCGTCACCATCAGCTCTTCCATCTTGTGCCGCGCCAGCAGCGCCGCCCGGTCGTAATCCGTCAGCCGCGCCGCCGTCCGCAGCGACGTCGTCAGGTTCGACAACAACGCCACCACCGCCACCGCCATGATGAACGTGGCGACCATCACCTCCAGCAGCGAAAACCCGCGTCTCATGGCTGCTCCACCACCTGCGCCGCCCCCGTGATCGGATCCACCGACACCACTCGCCGCACGTTCCGCCGGTTCTTCAGCTCCAGCCCGATCCGCGGCACCGTCCCCCCCGGATGAATCAGAAACTGCCGCGGCAGATTCTCGTCCAGGTTCGGAATCGCCGGCAGCACCCGCTCGATCGTCACCCCCTCCGGCATCGTCAACTCCCGCCGGTACCCCGGGTCCGCGCTCGCAAACACCACCCGCCCCGCCGCCCGTTCCACCACAACCTCCACCGCCACCTGGCGCCGGTCCGCCCGGTTCATCGCCGAATTGAAGCTGCTCACAATCTCGTCCGTCGCCGACCGCAGCCGCAGCGACTCGATGCCCGCCGAAATCGAAGGGAACGCCACGCCGACCATGACGCTGATAATCGCCACCACGATCAGCATCTCCATCAGCGTCAAACCACTCTGCGTTCTCCTTCGACGGCTCACTTCGACTTCCAGCTCACAATGTCTTCGTTGATATCGGAGCCGCCCGGCTGCCCGTCCGCCCCATAGCTGATGATGTCCGGCTCATCCCCGTGCTCGCCCGGATACTTGTACACGTACGCGCGCCCCCACGGATCGGACGGCACTTCCTGCGGCAGATAAGGCCCCTGCCACCCGTTCACGCCCTCCGGCTTCTCCCGCAGCGCCTTCAGCCCCTGCTCCGTCGACGGAAACAGGCTCGTGTCCAGCTTGTAGGCGCCCAGCGCCGTGCTGAACGAATTGATCTGCTGCCGCACGGCCGTCTTCTTCGCCATGTCCGCGCGGCCCAGAATCCGCGGCCCCACCACCGCGGCGAACACCGCGATGATCGTCACCACCACCAGCATTTCAATCAACGTCAAACCCGCCTGTGTCCGCCGGCGGCGTTGCGATATCGGCTTTCTCATTTCCCCAAACTCCTTCTCTTAAACTGCGACCTCATTGATGCTCGAAATGGCCAGCAACAGGCTGATCACCAGCGCGCCGATAATCAAACCCATCACCAGAATGATGATCGGCTCGAACAGCGACGTGAACCGCCGGATCGCCGCCCGCGTGTCGGCTTCATAAACATCGGCCATCCGCAGGAACATCTGATCCAGTTTGCCCGTCTCCTCGCCCACACTCAACAGGTGCCCCGCCAGCGGCGGAAACTCCCCCGTCCTCTTCAAGGGCGCCGCGATCCCTTCCCCCCGCTTCACTCCCTGCGCCACCGCCCCCAGCGACCCCGAAATCCGCTTGTTGTTCAAAATCGCCCCCGCGATCGACAACGACTGTACCAGCGGCACCGAGTTCGCAATGAGCGTCCCCATCGCCCGCGCAAACCGCGCCGTCTCGGCCTTCCGCAACGCGTCCCCCAGCACCGGAATCCGCAGCCGGAACCCGTCCCACCACATCCGCCCCTCCGGCGTCCGTATGTACGCCTGGAACCCGATCAGACCCACCGCCAGCACCCCCAGCACGATCGGCCCGTACGCCTGCGTATACCGGCTCGCCTCGATCATCATCCGCGTCGGCAGCGGCATCGGAATGTTCCCCTGCTCAAACACCGACGCAAACCGCGGCACCACAAAGTTCATCAACACGAACACCGACCCCGCCCCCACCAGCGACAACAACGCCGGATACACCATCGAGCTGATGATGTACCCCCGCAACTCGTCCCGCGTCTTCTCAAACTCGCTCAGCCGCTCGAACACCACCCCCAGCGACCCCGACGCCTCCCCCGCCCGCACCATATTCACATACAGTTCGGTGAAATACTTCGGATGCGCCGCCAGCGAATCCGCCAGCGACTTCCCGCCCTTCAGCACCCGCAGCACGTCCAGAATCACCATCCGGAACGCCGGCTTCTCCGTCAGCTCCGTCGAAATCTGCAGCGCCCGGTCCACCGGAATGCCCGAGTTCAACAACGTCGTGAGCTCCGTCGTAAAGAACAGCACGTCCTTCCGCCGCCCGCCCCCGAAGTCCGGCATCTCGAACTCGAAGCCCTTCTTCTGCTCCAGCCCGACGTAAACCGGCGTCAGCCCCTGCTTCCGCAACTCCCGCGCGACTTCCTTGTCGTTCTCGGCCGTAAACGTGCCCGTCCGCACCTTCCCGTCCGAAGTCACCGCGCGAAAATGAAACGACGCCGCCATTAGAACTCCTGCGTCACCCGCATCACTTCTTCCGGCGTCGTAACGCCCTCGGCGACCTTGTCCCAGCCGTCCTCCCGCAGCGTCCGCATCCCGTTCCGCCGCGCCGCCTCCGTCAACAGCGAAGCATCCACGTTCTTCGTAATCAGCCGCCGGATCTCTTCGTTCAACTCCATCAGTTCAAAAATCCCCACGCGCCCCGTGTACCCCGACCCGAAGCACCGGTCACACCCGCGCCCCTTCCACGTCGGGACTTCCACACCCTCCGGCCGCAGCCGCGGCGCCCCCGGCTCCTTGCAGTGCGCGCAGATCTTCCGCACCAGCCGCTGCGCCAGAATGCTCACCACCGACGACGAAATCAGGTAGTTCTCCACCCCCATGTCCGTCAACCGCGTCACCGCGCTCGGCGCGTCGTTCGTGTGCAGCGTCGAAAACACGAAATGGCCCGTCAACGCCGACCGGATCGCCACGTCCGCCGTCTCCCGGTCGCGCACCTCGCCCACCATGATCACGTCCGGGTCCTGACGCACAATGTGCCGCAGCCCCGCCGCGAACGTCAGCCCGATCTGCGGATTCACGTGAATCTGGTTGATCCCGTCCATCTGGTATTCCACCGGATCTTCGATCGTGATGATCTTCCGCTCCACCCCGTTAATCCGCTTCAGCGCCGAATACAGCGTCGTCGATTTCCCCGACCCCGTCGGCCCCGTCACAAACATGATCCCGTGCGGCAGCTGCGTATAAAACTCCATCCGCTCCAGCATCC